>JBCBKN010000315.1:0-5755 GCA_038521775.1 Pseudomonadota bacterium
AATGCCCCCGCGGCCGGCCTCGGGCGCGACGATCACCCGGTCGACATAGGCAAACCGCCCGCCGCGGGCCTGAAACCAGCGGTAATTCGGGCTGTCATAGGCCGCGTCGGGGCCCAGCGCGATCAGGAACCCGCCCAGGATGGCGCCGCCCGTCGGGCTGTCGGGTGCCTGTGTGGCCAGGCCGTCGGCCGGGCTGTCTGATGAGCTTTCGGCCGGGCCGTCGGTTGAGCTTTCGGCTGGGCTGTCGGTTTGGCTGTCGGCTGGGGGGTCGATCACCCAGGCCGGGGCGTGGAGGGCCTGGCCCAGCAGGCGCTGCAGCTGATCGGGGCTGAGCGGGCTGGTCTCGGTCTCAAACCGGGCATTGAGGGCAAGCACCGCGTCCATCCAGCCCGGGCTGGTGCGAAGATCGATCAACATGCGCAGGCTCCTGTCTTTCGGGTCGCCCCGGGTCGTGTCGGGGTCGCCCCGGGGTCGCCCCGGGGTCGCGCCGGGGTCTTGTCGGGTCGGCTCGCCTGGCGGATATCCGCCCGCCGAAGCATGCCAGATTGCAAATCCTGTAATGCATCTCGGGGCGCTTGCCGGGCAAGCAGCGCGCGGCACTATCCGCGGCATCGGATCATGAAAACGGGGGCCGTGGCCATGGAGAACTGCCCGAAATGCGGCATGTTCACCTATGCTTGGGGGACATGCACGAACGACGCCTGCAACCACCCGGCCTTGCGCTCGAACGCCGAGCTGCGCCGCGAACAGGCCGCCACCGCCGCGCGTCGCGCCCAGGAGGCCCGCATCGCACGCGCCCGCGAGGCGGCGCAGCGCCAGCCGTCAAAGCCCAAACCCCGGGCCAGCCTGGGCGAGATCCTGGAAGGGATCGGCATTCTGGCGCTGACCATAGGCGGCGGCGCGGCGGGGTGTTCGGCCCGGCCGGATGCGCCGGAGGGGCTGCTGGTCGGGGCAGGTATCGGCCTGGCGCTGGGTCTGGCGACGCGGCGGCTGCTTCGCTATGTGGTCGCGGGTGCCGCGCTGCTGGCGGTGCTGGCCGCCATCGGTGCCATGCAAGGCAGCTGACGCCGCGGCTGCCTGCGCGGCTTTCCACCGCCGGCCAGGGCGTGCGGTTTGGCGGCTGCATGGACCGCGCGGGGGTGCTAGGGTCAGCCGCGCGCGCCGGCGGCGGGTCAGCGTGGTGCGCGTGTCGGCCCTGGCCTCGCGCTCTCGACCCGGATCCGACGAAAAAGGCCTGCCCGATGGACGACGCCCCTGCATCTGAGACCCCGGCACCCGAGACCAATCCTCCGGGCCAACAATTGAACCAAGCGCTCAGCCAGACCCTCACCCTGCCCTGCGGCACCGTTTTGAAAAACCGCATCGCCAAGGCGGCGATGTCGGACAGTCTGGGCGATGGCCGCGGCAACCCCACCGAGGCGCAGCGGCGGCTTTACGCGCGCTGGGCCGAGGGCGGGCTGGCCCTGTCGATCCTGGGCGAGGTGCAGGGCGATCCGCGCTGTGCCGAAAAGCCCGGCAATCTGGTGCTGCGGGCGGATGCCGATCTGGCCGCGTTTCGGGCCCTGGCCGCGGCCGGCGCGCGCAATGGCGCGCAGCTCTGGCTGCAGCTGGGCCATGCCGGGGCGATGACGCATGCGCCCATCGGCACGCCCAAGGGGCCCAGCGCGCTCGACCTGCCGGGGCTCACCTGCGCCGCGCTGAGCCTGGCCGAGATCGCGGCCCTGCCCGAGGGCTTTGCCCGCACCGCGCGTCTGGCCCGCGAACTGGGCTTTGGCGGCGTGCAGATCCACGCCGCGCATGGCTTTTTGCTCAGCCAGTTCCTCTCGCCCCTCTTCAACCTCCGCGGCGATGGCTATGGCGGGCCGCTTGCCAATCGCATGCGGATCCTGGACGAGGTGGTCGCGGCGGTGCGCGATGCGGTCGGGCCGGCCTTTCCCGTGGGGCTCAAGATCAATGCCACCGATCAGCTTGAGGGCGGCTTTGCCGAGGCGGAGGCGCTGGCCGTGCTGACGGCGCTCGCCCCGGCCGGGCTCGATCTCATCGATATCAGCGGCGGGACCTATTTTCCCGGCGCGCGGTCGGCCTCGGACCGGGCCGGAACCGGGCCCTATTTCCAGGAGTTCGCGCGGCGCGCCCGGGCGGTGACCGATGTGCCGCTGATGCTGACCGGCGGGGTCAAGACCCGCGCCCAGGCCGCCGCCGTGCTGGCCCAGGGTGATGCCGACATGATCGGTCTGGCCCGGGCGCTGGTGCTCGACCCAGCCCTGCCGACGCGCTGGGCCGCCCCCTCCACCCAAGCCGCGGGTGCCGCGCCCGCAGATCCCGCCTTTCCGCGGTTTTCGAACCCGCCCGAGGGGGCAGTGACGGCCTGGTACACCCTGCGGCTGACCGAGCTCGGTGAGGATCGCGCGTCCGAGCTTCAGCCGGGCCCCGAGATCGATCCGCGGGATGCCCTGGCCGCCTATGATGCGCGCGATGCGGAGCGCACGCCGCTCTGGAACGCGCGGTTCTTCGGCTGACCGGCACCCGGCCGCCGCCAACACGCGCAAGCGCAACCCCGGCCCCAAGGGGCACGACCGCGCCTTCTTCTTGGTAAAAATACTCCCGCCGGAGGCGTCCACCGCTGCCACGGGCGCCCCCACCCGGCAGGGGCACCCCACCGGGCATAGGCAGGCCTCCCATACGGCCTGCCAGATCGCCATCCGCCCAACGGAAAAGGGCGGGCCCCCCGGCCCGCCCCGAACGTTTACGCAGTGCTCCCCAGGAAAGTCAGCAGGAGTAATACATCGCATATTCGACCGGATGCGGCGTGTGCTCGAACCGGTAGATCTCTTCCCATTTCAGCTCCATGTAGCCTTCCAGCTGGCTGCTTGTGAAGACATTTCCGGCCAGCAGGAATTCATGATCGGCCTCCAGCGCCGCCATCGCCTCGCGCAGGCTGCCGCAGACGGTGGGGATCTCGGCCAGCTCTTCGGGCGGCAGATCGTAAAGATCCTTGTCCGAGGGCTCGCCCGGGTCGATCTTGTTGAGGATCCCGTCAATGCCCGCCATCATCAGCGCCGAGAAGGCCAGATAGGGGTTGCAGGAGGGATCGGGGAAGCGCGCCTCGACCCGCTTGGCCTTGGGGCTCTCGGTCCACGGAATGCGGAAGCTGGCCGAGCGGTTGCGGGCCGAATAGGCCAGCAGCACCGGCGCCTCAAAGCCCGGGATCAGCCGCTTATAGCTGTTGGTCGCGGGGTTGGTGAAGGCGTTCAGCGCCTTGGCATGCTTGAGCACCCCGCCGATATACCAAAGCGCCTCCTGGCTCAGATCGGCATATTTGTCGCCGGCAAAAAGCGGCTTGCCATCCTTCCAGATCGACTGGTTGACATGCATCCCCGTGCCATTGTCGCCGGCAATCGGCTTGGGCATGAAGGTCGCGGTCTTGCCATAGGCATGCGCCACCTGGTGGATGACATATTTGTATTTCTGCAGATTGTCGGCCTGGTCGACCAGGGTCGAGAAGATCAGCCCCAGCTCATGCTGGCTCGCCGCCACCTCATGGTGGTGCTTGTCGACCTTCATGCCCATGCGCTTCATTGTCGAGAGCATTTCCGAGCGCATGTCCTGGGCCGCATCGACGGGCGGGACCGGGAAATACCCGCCCTTCACGCCGGGGCGGTGGCCCATATTGCCGGCCTCAAACTCGGTGTCGGAGTTCCAGGGGCTGTCGGCGGCATCGACCTCGTAGCTGACCTTGTGCATCTCGGTGGAGAACTTCACATGGTCAAAGACGAAGAACTCGGCCTCGGGGCCCCAATAGCTGATCTCGCCCACGCCCGAGGATTTCAGGAATGCCTCGGCCTTGACCGCGGTGCCGCGGGGGCAGCGGTCATAGGCCTCGTTGGTGTCGGGCTCCAGCACGTTGCAATGCACGCAGAGGGTCTTTTCGGCAAAGAACGGGTCGAGATAGGCCGAACTGGCATCAGGCATCAGCTTCATGTCGGACTGGTCGATCGCCTTCCAGCCGGCAATCGAGGAGCCGTCGAACATCCAGCCCTCTTCCATGAAATCTTCATCGACGATATCGGCCAGCGCGGTGACATGCTGCAGCTTGCCGCGCGGATCGGTGAAGCGCAGGTCGACATATTCGACCTCCTCGGACTTCATCATCTCCAGCATCTTTGCCGTGTCGCTCATTCTCTCAGATCCCCTTGTTCCATGTTCCGTGACGCGCAGCGGTCGGCCCTGACGGTCGGCCCGGCGCGGATCAGAGCGCGTCGCCGCCTTCCTCGCCGGTGCGGATGCGGATGGCCTGTTCGACCGTCGAGACGAAGATCTTGCCATCGCCGATCTTGCCGGTGCGGGCGGCCGAGACGATGGCCTCTACCGCGGCCTCGACCTGGTTGTCGTCAAGCACCACTTCGATCTTCACCTTGGGCAGGAAATCCACCACATATTCCGCGCCGCGATACAGCTCCGTATGTCCTTTCTGGCGGCCGAACCCCTTGGCCTCGACCACGCTGAGCCCCTGAAGTCCCACCTCCTGCAGCGCCTCCTTCACCTCGTCGAGCTTGAAGGGCTTGATGATGGCTTCAATCTTTTTCATTCGGGCGCTCCCTCGTTGTTTGGTGCCAAAACCGGATCCTGCGCCATGGTGGCGCCGGAGGCACGGGGTCCGCAAATCACTTCGCCCGCGGCGGTTCAAACGGTTAAGGTTTTCTGACCGGCGGGCAGGCCGCGTTTCGGTCGAATTCGCCCAAATTTTGGGCAGTCTGTATGCGGCTTGGGCAAACTGTGAAGGATTTCCGATGGAGCTTCTGACCACGGCCCAGATGCGGGCCGCCGAGCATGCGGCCATCGCGGGCGGGCAGGTGACGGGTCTGGAGCTGATGGAGCGTGCCGGGCGCGGGGTTGTGGAGGCGGTGTTTGCCCAATGGCCGGCGCTTGCCGCGGCGCCCGGCCATGCGGTGCTGCTCTGCGGGCCGGGCAATAATGGCGGCGACGGGTTTGTGGTGGCCCGCCTTCTGGCCGAGCGCGGCTGGTCGGCCGATGTCTTTTTGTACGGCAGCGCCGCCAGGCTGCCCCCCGATGCTGCCGAGACCTGCCGGCTTTGGCAGGAGATCGGGGTCGTGCGGCCCTGGCATCCGGAGGATGTCCGCCGCGCCCGGGGCGATCTTTTCGTCGATGCGCTGTTCGGGGCGGGCCTCTCGCGGGGCTTGCCCGAGGAGATCGCCGCGCCGCTCACAGATCTGTGCGCTGATCTTTGCGCCACGCCGGGCGCCGCGCCGGGCGCCGACGGGCAGACCGGCGCCCGGATGGTGGCCGTCGATGCGCCAAGCGGCCTTTGCCTGGACAGCGGGCGCAACCTCAATGCCGGCACTGGCCGGGATGCGGTGCTGGCCGCGCTCACGGTGACGTTTCACCGCCCGCGGCCGGGTCATTTCATTGAGGAGGGGCCGCGCCATTGCGGTGCGCTGCGCTGCGTGGATATCGGGCTGGGCCCGGATGCCCTGACCGGGGCAGCTGGCGCACCTGGTGTGGCTGGCCCCAGCCCTGGCCCTGGCGCGACAGGCCCTGGCTCGGGCGCGGCCGGGATTGCGCTGGCCTCGGCGCCGCTGCCAGAGGATCTGCGCAAGCAAAATGCCGCGCATAAATACACGCATGGCCATGCGCTGGTCCTGTCGGGCGGTGTCGGCAAGGGCGGTGCGGCGCGGCTGGCCGCGCGGGGCAGCCTGCGCATCGGGGCGGGGCTGGTGACGCTGGGCTGTCCGCC
>JBCBKN010000316.1:0-5728 GCA_038521775.1 Pseudomonadota bacterium
CGGTGCGGCGGTTTCCTGAAAACCGTGCCAGTCGAGATCCCGCCCCGCGACCATCGAGGCCTCGTCCTGCGGGCGCTGCAGGATCACGCAAAACTCGGGCGCATGCGCCGCCTCCTCCAACGCGCCGTCGAGCAGGGGCTTGTAGCGAACGAGGCGCCCGGGTTCGATCCCGCAAGAGGCGGCGATGATGCATTTTGGCGTGCAATCATCCACGCGCACCGCCAGCTCATGCGCGGCAAACCCGCCGAACACCACCGAATGCACCGCGCCCAGCCGCGCGCAGGCCAGCATCGCCTCCACCGCTTCGGGAACCATGGGCATGTAGATGATCACCCGGTCGCCCTTCACGACCCCCTGCGTGGCAAGCGCCCCGGCAAGGCGGGCCACGCGCCCCTGCAGCTCGGCATAGGTCAGGCGCGAGATGCTGCCGGTGACGGGGCTGTCATGGATCAGGGCGAGGCGGTCGCCATGCCCGGCGGCCACATGCCGATCGACCGCGTTCCAGCAGGTGTTCATCTGCGCGCCGGGAAACCACGCGCCGGCCGCCCCCATATCGGGGTCATAGGCGCGTGTGGGCGGCACGGACCAGTCCAGCGCCCCGGCAGCCTCCATCCAGAACCCCTCCGGATCGCGGCGCCAGGCCGCATAGACCTCCTCATAGCCCATGCAAGACCCCTCCCGTTTCACTGATCTTCAACTCGCATACTGCACGCTCTTCGCTCTTGATCCAGAGCAAAGCTCCAAAAACCGGGCAGCATGTGCGCGACCTCACATAGCGTGGCAGGCTTTCCTTTTCGCAGCACAGCGCTTCTGCAACCCTGAATACGTTGAGACCCCAATGATGTTAGAAAGGAGACCCCCAATGCCCAAGTCCAGCTTCCGCGCCCTGCCGCTCGCCCTGGCCGCCGGTCTTGTCGTCACTTTCGCCACGGGCTCCGCACTGGCCGAACAGACCGGCAGCGGGTTCGCTGTTGAAGGAAACTCCGCCTATGGCGAAGCGCAGCCAGAGGTTGCAGCCCTGCCCGAGACGCCGCAGCCGGCGGCCATCGAACCCGCGCTGCCGGAAACCGCGGTGGTCGAACAGCCCGCGCCGATGCCGGCAACCAGCCCGAAGCGGCGCAACAAGCGGCCGACGCAGCGCCATGAGGATCAGACGGCGCAGGACCCGATCGCGGCCATCACCGACCCGGCCGAAGCGATCACCGATCCCAGTTCGGAGTTTTAAGCGCGCTCGCCAGGGTCAGCCCGGCGCAGAAGCCGAACGCATCGCCCCAGCCCTCCCGGCCGCGATGCGCAGCACCAGAACCGCCGCGGCCGCAATCCCTTGGCCGCAGCGATCCCCAGAGATCCCCAGAGATCCCCAGCGATCGGGGCAGCACTCCCTTGGGCAAAACCGCTCGCGCCGAAGGGCGCATCCCGAAGTGCGCATCGCAGCCCTTGCAGCGCTGAGCCCAATTGCCGGGGAAGACCCGCGCCCGTCGCCACGCTCAGCCGTAATGCTGCACGGGCGAGCCCGCCAGCCCCGCGACATTCAACAGCCCGCGCGCGGTGATCGAGGGCGTCACGATATGGGCCTTGTTGCCCATCCCCATCAGGATCGGGCCCACTTCCAGCCCGCCGGCCAGCATCTTCAGCACATTGCGCGAGGCGCTTGCCGCATCGGCGCTGGCAAAGACCAGCACATTCGCCGTGCCCTCAAGCCGCGAATCGGGAAAGATCCGCGCGCGCAGTTCGGGGTCGAGCGCGGTGTCGGAATGCATCTCGCCCTCATAGACGAAATCGCGCGGTTCGGCGTCGAGGATCGCGAGTGCGGCGCGCACCTTCGGGCCCGACCCCTCATTGAGATTGCCGAATTGCGAGTGGCTGCAGAGCGCGATGTTGGGCTCGATGCCGAACCGGCGCACATGGCGGGCCGCCGCGATCACCGTTTCGGCAATCTGGGCCGCCGAGGGTTCGGGATGCACATGGGTGTCGGCGATGAAGATCTCGGATTTTTCCAGCAGAACGAGCGAGAGCGCCCCGATCGGCTGCAGCCCGTCCCGGCCCAAGATGTTGCTGACATAATTGAGATGCCACAGATACTGGCCGAACGTGCCGCAGACCAGGCTGTCGGCATCGCCGCGATGCACCGCGACCGCCGCAATCGCGGTGGTGTTGGTGCGCATGATCGCCTGGGCAAGCGCAGGCGACACGCCGCGCCGCGCCATCAGCCGGTGATAGCTCTCCCAATAATCGCGGTAGCGCGGGTCATCCTGGGGGTTGACCGCCTCGAAATCGACGCCGGGGCGGATCGGCAGCCCCGCGCGCTCACAGCGCATCGCCAGCACCTCGGGCCGCCCGATCAGGATTGGCGTGTCGATGCCATCCTCCAGCATGGCATGGGCCGTGCGCAGCACCCGCTCATCCTCGCCCTCGGCAAAGATCACCCGACGGTCGGCCGATTGCGCGGCCTGCATCACCGATTTCATCACCAGCGAGGTTCGGAACACCCGGGCATTGAGCCGCAGGCGATAGGCGTCCAGATCGACCGGCCGGGTGGCCACACCGCTGTCGATGGCGGCTTTGGCCACGGCGGTCGAGACCTCGGGCATCAGCCGCCGGTCAAAGGGTTTGGGGATCAGATAATCGGGGCCGAAGACCATCCGCTCGCCCTCATAGGCCGCGGCCGCCTCGGCGGAACTGGTCGCACGCGCAAGCTGGGCAATGGCGCTGGCCGCGGCCACTTTCATCGCCTCATTGATCTCGGTCGCGCCCACATCCAGCGCGCCGCGGAAAATGAACGGGAAACACAGGACATTGTTGACCTGATTGGGATAATCCGAGCGCCCCGTGGCAATGATCGCATCGGGGGCCACGGCCTTTGCCTCTTCGGGCATGATCTCGGGCGTCGGGTTGGCCAGGCCAAAGATCACCGGCTGCCGCGCCATGCGCGCCACCATTTCACCATTCAGAACGCCCGGCCCGGCAAGGCCGAGAAAGAAATCCGCCCCCTCCAGCGCATCGATCATCGCGACATCGCCGCCCGGTTGGGCATATTCGGCCTTTTGCGGGGTCATGCCCTGATTGCGGCCGGCGCGGACCAGCCCCTCGCGGTCGTAAAGCCAGACATTCTCCCGCTTGCAGCCCAGTGCCAAAAGCATGTTTAGACAGGCGATCCCGGCAGCCCCGCCGCCGACAGAGACGATCTTGACCTCGCCCGGCACGCGGCCCGAGATCTCAAAGGCATTGAGCGCGGCGGCCGCAACCACGATCGCCGTGCCGTGCTGGTCATCGTGAAAGACCGGGATGTTCATCTTCTCGCGGCAGAGCTTTTCCACGATGAAGCAATCGGGCGCCTTGATGTCCTCCAGATTGACCGCGCCGAAGGTGGGCTCAAGCGCTGCGACGATGTCGGCCAGCTTTTCGGGATCGGTCTCATCGACCTCGATGTCAAAGCAGTCGATCCCGGCGAATTTCTTGAAGAGCACCGCCTTGCCCTCCATCACCGGCTTGGAGGCCAGCGCCCCGATATCGCCCAGCCCCAGAACCGCCGTGCCGTTCGAGACGACCGCCACCAGATTGCCGCGCGACGTGTAGCGCACGGCGTCCATGGGGTCTTTTTCGATCTCCAGACAGGCCTCGGCCACGCCCGGCGAATAGGCCCGCGACAGATCGCGCTGCGTGGCCAAGGGTTTGGTCGCCCGGATCTCCAGCTTTCCGGGCTGGGGAAATTCGTGGAAATCGAGCGCAGCCTTGCGCGCAGCCTTCCGTTGCTCCTCGCGGCTGTCCTCGGTCATCGCGTCCTTCCCGTTGCCGGGCTCGTGCTGCGGCCCGATGCCGCCATCATTAGCGGAAGCCGATGACGATGTGAAAGCCCGCGTTGCGCCCGGCCGAAGCTGCGCCCCGGGGCCCCGGGGCCACTGCAACCACGCCCTGTCGCGTCTTAACGCCGCCTTAACGGCGGCGGGGCGGGCGTCGTGTCGGCCGCTGGGGTGCGCGCGGCGGACGGGCACCTGGAGGACGGGCACCAGGGGGCCGGGCACCAGGAGGACGCGCACCGGGGGGCCGCGCCCCGGGCGGTGGCCGCGCGCCAGGGGGCCGGGTGTTGGGCGGCCGCACGCCGGGCGGCGGCGGTGGCGGCGGGCGGTAATACTCGCGATGATAGCTGTAGATCCCCGAGCGGTAGGGATAATTGTCGACATAGACCGTGCCCGACGGGGCATCGCATGCCACCAGCGCGAGGCCTGCAAGCCCCAGGAGCGCCCCTTTCACCAGACGGCTCAGCATCACGGGCCTCCCATGACCTTGAACGAGGAGGTGACGTAGTCGATCTCGGCCTGGTAGACCTCGCGTGCGCCGAACTCGCCGATGAAGAGACCGATCACCACGACATCGCCCGGCATGTCGATCACCGCAACGCCGAAATCGATCGGCGCGTCCTGCCGGATGCCGGTGCCGGCATAAAGATGCCCGGGCCGGCCATCGACCGTGATGTCCTGCGACAGCTCGACCACCGGATCCGTCACGATCTCGGCCGACACCCCTTCGACATAGGCAATGGCCGCGTCGAGATCCGAGATCCCCGGCGGCGAGAGCCAGCCCAGCCAGATCGAGAGATCATCCTCGGGGTTCATGCCGATCACACGGGGCTGGTTTGGGGCGTCAGGGTCGGTGCCGGGCCGGATCCCGGATGCAAACACCCAGCCGTCGGGCATTGCCACCGAGAAAAGCTCGCCGAACCCGCCATCATAGATCACCCGCACATCGGCCGCCGCCGGCGCTGCGACCGCAAGCAGCCCGGCCGCGGCAAGTCCTGTCAGGCCAGATCGCATCTCCTCACCCCCCGACGTTTCGCATGCGAAATCCTAGACCGTTGGCGGGGCCCAGGCAAAAGGCCCGATCCGCCGCCCAGCGCGCAGGGGATGCGCTTCAACCCGTCGCGAGATGCGCGCGCATTGAGCACAGGTTGCCCCTCTCCGGGCGGGCACCCACCGGCGCGCGCCAACGCGGGCAAATGAAGGCCGAACTGGGCCGAACACTGGGCCGATATGGGCCCATGTCGGTCGGCGCGACGCCGGGATTACTCCGCCGCGGCCGGCGTTCGGGAGGCGCGGATCAGGGCGATGATCTCACGCGCCGCCTCGGGGATGTTGGTGCCGGGGCCGAAAATCGCCTTCACGCCTCGGGATTTGAGGAAGTCATAATCCTGGGCCGGGATCACCCCGCCGCAGATCACGATGATGTCGCCCGCGCCTTTGGCCTTCAGCGCCTCGACAAGCTTGGGCGCGAGGGTTTTGTGCCCCGCAGCCTGGGAGGAGATGCCCACCACATGCACATCATTGTCAACGGCATCCTCGGCGGCTTCCCGGGGCGTCTGAAAAAGCGGGCCGACATCCACGTCAAAGCCGATATCGGCAAAGGCGGTGGCGATGACCTTGGCGCCGCGGTCATGCCCGTCCTGCCCCATCTTGACGACGAGCATGCGCGGGCGGCGGCCCTCTTCCTCGGCAAAGGCCTCGATGTCGGACTGAATGGCGGCAAAGCCCTCATCGCCCGCATAGGCCGCGCCATAGACGCCTGAAAGGGTGCGGGTTTCGGCGGCATGCCGGCCCCAGGCACGCTCCATCGCATCGGAAATCTCGCCCACCGTGGCCCGGGCGCGCGCGGCCGCCTCGGCCAGGGCCAGGATGTTGCCCTCCCCGGTGGTCGCGGCCTGCGACGGCGCCCTTGCGGCGCTTGAGCAGGCCGC
>JBCBKN010000317.1:0-5700 GCA_038521775.1 Pseudomonadota bacterium
CGAACAGCGGCGCCTGGCCATTCCCATCGACTGGAACCATCCCGGCGAGGTCGTGCGGACCCAAAGCTCGATCCTGCTGGAAAACACCGACACCCATGCCGAGTTCAAGCAATTCCTCAAAAGCTCGCGCATGGGCTCGTCAATCTACGCGCCGATCAAAACCGCCGACGGGATGATCGGCCAGATCGTTGCCGCCTCCCAGGCGCGCTGGACCTATGATGCCACCGATCTCGCGCGGCTTGAGCGGTTGGGATATGACGCCGCGCGGATCTGGACGGCGACGGCCGGCGCGCATTGGCTGGCCGCCGATTATCCGGCGCCCGATATCTGGCGGGCGGAAGACCATGTCTGAGAGCGGATCCGCCCTGTCCATCATCGACCGGCTGGTGGCCCATATCACCGGCGCGCGCTTCGCGGATCTGGGCCCGGGGGTGCTGGACAAGGCTGCGGTGTTCCTGCTCGACAGCCTGGGCGTCGGCATTGCCGGCTCATCCGGGGCCTCGGTCGATGCGCTGATTGCAACCGTCTCGGGCTGGGGCGCGGGCGATGAGGCCACCGTCTGGGTGTCGGGTGAGCGGCTGCCCGCGGGCTCGGCCGCGGTGGTGAACGCCTATCAGATCCACTGTCTTGAGTATGATTGCGTGCATGAGGGCGCGGTGGTCCATCCCATGGCGACCGTGCTCTCGGCGCTGATGGCCCATGCCGAGCGGCGCAGCGCGGCCGGGCGCCCGGTCTCGGGCCGCGACTTCCTGCTTGCCTTGTGCATCGGCGTGGATGTCGCAACGCTGCTGGGCGTGGCAGCCACTGGGCCGGTGCGCTTTTTCCGCCCCGCAACCGCGGGCGGCTTTGGCGCGACGGCCGCGATTGCCCGGTTGGAAGGGCTTGACGAGAGCGGCGTGAAAGATGCGCTGGGCGCGGTCTATGCCCAGACCTCGGGCACCTTGCAGCCCCATGTCGAGGGCTCGCCCATGCTGGGCCTGCAGATCGGCTTTAATGCAAGGGCCGCGCTGGCCGCGGTCGATCTGGCCCGCGCCGGGCTGCGGGGCCCGCATGACATGATCGACGGGCCCTATGGCTATCTGCGGCTCATCGAAAACGACGCGTTCGACCTTGGCCAGATCGAGCCGCTGATCGGGCGGGACTGGCAGATCGCGCGGCTGGCGCACAAGCCCTTCCCCTCGGGCCGGCTGACCCATGGCGTGGTCGATGCGCTGATGCAGCTGACCGCCCGGCACGGCTTTGCGCCTGCCGATGTGGTGCGCCTGCGCGGCCGGGTGCCGCCTTTGGTCATGCGGCTGGTGGGCCGGCCCGACATTCCCGACCCGTCGCCCAATTATGCCAAGCTCTGCCTGCGCTATGTGGCCGGCGCCTGGCTTGCGCGCGGTCAGGTCGACGTGCCGGAGTTTCGCGACCCCGAGATCCTGCGCGACCCGGCGGTGCATGCATTCGCCGCCCGGGTCGAGATCGCGCTCGACGACAACCCCGATGTCAATGCGCTCGACCCGCAATGGTTCGAGGTCGAGCTCGCCTCGGGCGCCCGGTACGAGATTTTCCTTCCGCATGTCTTTGGCCATCCCGAAGCGCCGCTCTCGACCCAGCAGAATCTCGACAAGTTCCGCCGCTGCGTGGGCTATGCCCGCCTGCCCATGCCGCCCGACCAGGCCACCGCCATCGAGAATGCCGTGGCCGGGCTGACCGGGCTTGACGACGCGGCCGCACTGGCCCGTCTGACGGTGATCGGGCAGCAGCGCCCGGCATAGATTTGTCCGGACAAATGCTTGACAGCCGTCCGATCTGCCGAAAGAACGGGCGGGTTGATAGGGGAGGCTCCGATGGCGGGCAGCGTGGTCAAGACAGGCGAGAACCGCTTTCGGGAACGGTTTGGCCGGTATTTCGAAGAGTTCGAGGTCGGCCATATCTATGAGCATCGGCCGGGCCGCACCATCACCGAGACCGACAACACCTGGTTCACGCTGCTCACGATGAACACCCATCCGATGCATTTCGACGAGGAATACGCCAAGGCCAGCGAGTTCGGCCGCACCATCGTATGCTCGCCCTTCACCGTGGCGCTGATGGTCGGCATGTCGGTCACCGATGTGAGCCAGAAGGCGATCGCCAATCTGGGCTGGTCGGAGATCAAGCTCACCCATCCGCTTTTTGCCGGCGACACGCTGACCGCCGAAAGCGAGGTTCTGGCCAAGCGCGAGAGCAAATCGCGCCCCAATGCCGGGCTGGTGACCGTGGCCACGCGCGGCTTCAACCAGCAGGGCACGCTGGTCTGCGCGTTCGAGCGCACCATCTTGGTGGCGCGCGAGGGGTTCGAGAATGAGACCAAAGCGGGCTATTGAGGGAGACGTCTGATGAACGCGATGACCCAGATCTCCGACGAAGACCGGATGATGCTCGACGCAATCGAGAAATGGCTCGAGCGCGATGTGCGCCCGCATGTGCTGCGGCTGGAACATGCCGATGAATACCCCGCCGAGATGGTCGAGCAGATGAAGGAGATGGGGCTGTTTGGCGCGACGATCCCTGCGGAGTATGGCGGGCTGGGGCTCACTGCCGGCACCTATGCCCGGATTGTGGAGAAAATCGCCGAAACCTGGATGAGCCTGACGGGCATCTTCAACTCCCACCTCATCATGGCTGCCTGTGTGACCCGCATGGGCACGGAGGAGCAAAAGCGCCATTACCTGCCGCGCTTTGCATCCGGCGCGCTGCGCGGCGGGCTGGCGCTGACCGAACCCGATGCCGGCACCGACCTGCAATCGATCCGCACCCGCGCGGTGAAATCGGGCAATGGTTATACGGTCAACGGCACCAAGACCTGGATTTCGAACGGCATCCATGGCCAGGCCTTTGCGCTTTTGGTCAAGACCGACCCCGAGGCGACGCCGCGCCACAAGGGCATGTCGATGTTCATTGCCGAAAAGGGCGAAGGCTTCACCGTCTCCAAAAAGCTCGAAAAGCTGGGCTACAAGGGCATCGACAGCGCCGAGTTGGTGTTTGAGGATTATCAGATCGGGGCCGAGGCGCTGATCGGCGGCGAGGAAGGCCGCGGCATGCAGACAGCGCTTGGCGGGCTGGAGCTGGGGCGCATCAACATCGCCGCGCGCGGCTGCGGGCTGGCCCAGGCGGCGCTGAAGGACAGCGTGCGCTATGCGCAGGAGCGTAAGACCTTCGGCAAACCCATCGCCGAGCATCAGGCGATCCAGCTCAAACTCGGCGAAATGGCCACCAAGGTGCAGGCCGCGCGGCTGCTCACCTATGACGCGGCACGGGCCTATGACACGGGCGAGCGCTGCGACATGGAGGCGGGCATGGCGAAGTATTTCGCCTCCGAGGCCGCGGTCGACAACAGCCTGGAGGCGATGCGCATCCATGGCGGCTATGGCTATTCCAAGGAATACCATGTCGAGCGCTATTTCCGCGATGCGCCGCTGATGTGCATCGGCGAGGGCACCAATGAGATCCAGCGCATGATCATCGCCAAGCAGCTGATCGAGCGGAACCCCGCATGATGGCTGTGGGGAGGGGGCGCGCATGGATCTGGGGCTGACCGGCCGGCGGGCCCTGGTCACCGGGGCCAGCCGCGGCATCGGCCGGTCGATTGCGGCGGCCCTGGCGCGGGAGGGCTGCGATGTTACCCTGGTCGCCCGAAACGCCGATGCCCTGGCCGAGACCGCCGCGCAACTGGCCGCCGAGACCGGGCGCCGCATCACCTGGCATGCCACCGATCTGACCGAGAGCGGTGCGGCCGACGCCGCGCTCACGGCCCATATGGCCGCGCATGACGGCATGGAGATCCTGGTCAACAATGCCGGGGCCTCGGCGGCCGGCGATTTCTTTGCCCTTGAGGATGCGCAGTGGGAGGAGAGCTTTGCGCTCAAATTCCATGGCGCGGTGCGGATGTGCCGGGTCGCCCTGCCCGCGCTCGCAGCCTCGGGCCATGGCGTGATCCTCAACAATATCGGGGCGGCGGCCAAACAGCCCAAGCCCGGCTTTCTGATCGGCGCCACGATCAACGCGGCCCTGCAGAGCTTTACCAAGGGGCTTGCGCAGATCGGGCTTGAGCAGGGCGTGCGCGTGGTCTCGATGAATTCGGGCCCGGTGCGCACCGAAAAGATGCAGGCCAATCTGGAACGCCTTGCGGCGGAGGCCGACCGCGACATCGAGGACATCGCCGCCGAGCGGGCCCGCGGCATCTTTGGGATGTGGCGCTATGCCGATCCTGCCGATCTGGGGGATCTGGCCGCGTTTCTGGCCTCGGACCGTGCCCAGCACATCCATGGCGCCAACATCTTCATCGATGGCGGCCAGACGAAAGAGATGTAACATCGACCCAAAGGGACCCGCGGACGAACAGCGGGCCGCCAACAGAGGAGAAGGACAATGACCATCAGAACGCTGATCGCCGCCGGCGCGCTGGCCGCATGTGTCGGCCCCGCGGCCGCCCAGGTGGAATGGGATGTGGCCGTGCCCTGGGGGGCAAGCGAGTTTCACACCGTGAACGCCATCAACTTTGCCGCCCGGGTGGCCGAGGCAACCGATGGCGCGGTGACCATGACCGTGCATCCGGGTGGGGCGCTGGGCATCCGCGCCAATGAAAGCCTGCGGGCGGTCGAGGACGGCGCGGTGCCGATGGCCGAATACGCGCTTTTCCAGAATGTCGGCGATGTGCCGATCCTGGGGGTGGAATCGATCCCCTTCCTGATCTCGGACTATGCCGAGCTGCGCAAGATGCATGAGCTGGTGCGCCCGCTTTGGGAGGCCGAGCTTGAAAAGCGCAACCAAAAGGCGCTCTACATCGTGCCCTGGCCCAGCCAGAACTTCTTTACCAAGGATCCGGTGGGCGGCATCGACGATCTCTCGGGCGTGCGCTTCCGCACCTATGATGCCAACACCGCGACCATGGTGCAGCGCCTCGGCGCCGTGCCCTTGCAGATGAACAGCCCCGACATCGTACCGGCCCTGGCCACCGGCAAGCTCGACGCGGTGATGACCTCGGGCACCACGGCTGCGGCCCAGAAATACTGGGAGTTTCTCAACCACACCTACAACACCAACCATCTCTGGGCCTCGAACGCGATGGCCGTCAGCCTCGACTATTGGAATGAGCTGAGCGAAGAGCAGCAGGCCACGATCGAGGCGATTGCCGCGGAGATGGAGCCGGGCTTTTGGGAGATCTCCGAAGCCGAGCATGCCAAGCGCATGCAGCAGCTGATGGACAATGGCATGACCGTGCAGGCCCCCACGCCCGCCATGGCCGCGGCAATGCGCTCGGCCACCGCCGATATGGCCGCGGAGTTTGCCGAGCGGGTGCCCGGCTCGGGCGAGATCATCGACGCCTTCAAGGCCGCCACCGGCAAGTAAGCCCCAGCTGTTCAGGCCCGCCGGGGCCGATCTGACCGCGCGCCCGGCAGGGGCGCGCGCCAATCCCACGGGAGACGCGGATGCGCGCAGTTCTGCGCCTTCTTGACGCTGTGTGTTCGGTGGGGGCAGCCTTGGCCGCCCTGGCCTGCCTGGCCCTTGCGATCATGCTGATCGTCGAGGTGATCACGACCTCGTTTCTGGAATACTCGCAGCCCTGGTCGGTTGAGTATTCGAGCTATCTGCTCGCGCCCGTGCTCTTTGCCGGGGCGGGATGGACGCTGGGCCGGGGCGGGCATATCCGCGTTGCCGTCCTCACCCAGCTGA
>JBCBKN010000318.1:0-5689 GCA_038521775.1 Pseudomonadota bacterium
AGCGGATCAGATGGCGCGATGCGCTGGCGGTCGGCATTTTGGGCGGCTTTTCGCTCGTCACGTTTCTGACCCTGGGGCTGACCTATGCGCCGGTGGCCGATGGCGGGGTGTTCGCCCCCTCGATGCTGCCCTTCTTCGTCGCTCTGTTGTCCTTTTACCTGCTGGGCGAGCGGTTCAGCCGTATTCGCCTCATTGGTCTGGGCCTCATTCTGGTGGGCGCGCTCGCCGTCGGCGGGTGGGAGGCTGTGGCCCAATCGGGCAGCGGCACCTGGCGCGGACATCTGATGCTGCTGGTCGCGGCCTTCGGCTGGGCCGTCTATTCGGTGGTGTTTCGTCGCTCGGGCATGACCGCAGTCGAGGCAGCGGCGATCATTGCGCTTTACGCCACCATCGGGTTTGGCATCTGGGCGGCGCTGTTCGGCACCAGCCTCGGCACGCAAAGCACCGAATTCCTGATCAGCCAGATGGTGCTGCAAGGCGTGCTCACCGGCTTTGTCGCCGCCTTCACCTATGGTTTTGCGGTAACCCAGCTTGGGCCATCGCGCAGCGCGGCCTGTGCAGCGCTGGTGCCCGTCATCACCGCCTTTGGCGGGCTCTTCCTGCTTGATGAGCCGATCGGCGCGGTCAAGGGCCTGGGCATCGCCGTGACGACCTGCGGGGTCTTGCTCGCCTCAGGCGCCCTTGGCGCGCGCCGCAGCCTGCCGCCCCCTGCACCGGTCTGACCCTCCGCGCCGACCCAGACAGACGCACCTGCGCTGCAGCAGGCCGTAGGATTGCCGGTCAATCCGATCACATCCGCGTCAGGCAGGCCGGTTGATGGGCCGCAATGCCCCCATCCGCGCGCTCTTGATTTGACAGCGCGGCGCAGGGTTACAAGAACGCTGGGATGGATTACGGAGTGTCAATGCCCCAAACCGCCGAACGGACCCAGCAGGCCCCCGAACTAACCCCTCAGCAGGCCCCAGAACTGGCCTCAGAACTGGCCTCAGAACTGGTCGCCAAACAGACCGCCCAACAGGCCCCGCAAAAAGCCCCCGAACCGGTCGTCGCCCTGCCCTTCAGCGATCCCGACCGCACGGCCTGCGGTGCTGCCCGCGCCAAAGTCGGGCTGAGCGCGTTGCGCGTGCTGTGGTTCAACACCGGCACCCTGTGCAACATCGAATGCGTGAATTGCTACATTGCCTCCAGCCCGACCAATGATGCACTGGTCTACCTCACCCGCGCCGATGTGGTGCAATATCTCGATGAAATCCGCACCGCCTGTCTGCCGACCGAAGAGATCGGCTTTACCGGCGGCGAGCCGTTCATGAACCCGCAGATCATCGGCATGCTCGACGCGGCCCTTGCGGCCGGCCATAAGGCGCTGGTGCTGACCAATGCGATGCGGCCGATGATGCGGCCGCGGGTTCAGGCCGGGCTTGCCGATCTGGTCCGCCGCTATGGAGACCGCCTCACGCTGCGGGTGTCGCTCGACCATCACAGCGCGGCCCATCATGACAGTCTGCGCGGCCCTGGCGCCTTTGCCGCCAGCCTTGCCGGCATGCGCTGGCTGCGCGACATCGGGGCCAGCATGGCCGTGGCCGGTCGGACGATCTGGAACGAGCCGGAGGCCGAGGCGCGCCACGGCTTTGCGCAGCTCTTTGAGCGCGAAGGCATCGCCATCGATGCCCAAGACCCCGAGACATGCGTGCTGTTTCCCGAAATGGATGAGACAGCACGCGTGCCCGAGATCACCACCGCCTGCTGGGGCATTCTGGGCAAGCGGCCCGATATGGTGATGTGTGCCTCCTCGCGCATGGTCGTCAAACGGCGCGGCGCGGCGCGCCCAACGGTGCTGGCCTGCACCTTGCTCGCCTATGATGCGGCGTTCGAGCTTGGCGAGACGCTGCTTGACGCGCACCGGCCGGTCGCGCTCAACCATCCGCATTGTGCGAAATTCTGCGTGCTGGGCGGGGCAAGCTGCGCAGGATGACGGGCCGCAGGACCAGCCCCCCTGCCCACGCCAAGACCCGCGCGCGCGGCTAGGGCCGGCTGTCGAGTGTCCGGGCGCCGAGCGCCTCGGTCAGCACTGCGCGCAGCGCATCGCGGGGCACCTCGCGCGTCACGAAAGCCGCCCCGACATCGCGCAGCAGAATGAAGGTCAGCTGCCCGTCCTGTACCTTTTTGTCCTGCGCCATCAGCGCAATCAGCCCGTCAGCATCGGGAAGCGGGCCTGGAATATCGTCCAGCGACCGGCGCATGCCCATGGCACTGAGATGCGCGGCAAGCCGGGTCGGCGCCTCTTGCGGGCAAAGCCCCAGCCGTGCCGAGAGGTCGACGGCAAGCTGACAGCCGATCGCCACCGCCTCGCCATGCAGCAGCCGGTCCGAATAGCCGGTGGCGGCCTCCAGCGCATGGCCGAACGTGTGCCCGAGGTTGAGCAGCGCCCGGTCGCCGGCCTCGGTCTCGTCGCGCAGCACGATCTCGGCCTTCATCTCGCAGGATCGTTGCACGGCATGCAGACGCGCGGCCGGATCGCCCTGGGCGAGCGCCGGGCCATTGCGCTCCAGCCAGGCAAAAAATGTCGCATCGCCGAGAAGCCCGTATTTCACCACTTCGGCATAGCCGGCCAGAAAGTCGCGCGGCGCCAGCGTCTCAAGCAGCACAGTGTCGGCAAGAACCAGGATGGGCTGGTGAAACGCCCCGATCAGGTTCTTGCCATGGCGCGTGTTGATGCCGGTCTTGCCGCCGACCGCGCTGTCGACCTGCGCCAGAAGCGTGGTCGGGATCTGAACCAGACCCACCCCGCGCCGCAGAATGGCCGCGGCAAACCCGGCCAGATCGCCGATCACCCCGCCGCCAAATGCAAGGATCAGCCCGCCGCGTTCCAGCCGCGCATCCAGCAGAGCGTCGCACAGATGCTGCAGCATGTCCCAGGATTTGCTGCCTTCGCCCGGCGGCAGCACGATCTCGGCCGCGCGCAGACCGGCATCCGCGAGAGACTTGCGCAGCGCGGGCAGATGCTGGGCTGCGACCCGCTCCTCGGTCACGATGGCCACTTGATGTCCCGCAGCGTGCGGCGCCACCCGGGCCCCGGCTTCGGCCAGCAGGCCGGGCGCGATGTGGATGTCATAGGCACGCCCCGGCAGCGGAACATGCACGGTCGCCGCAGGCGGCTTGGCCATCGCTAGTCCTTTTCGTTCAGCACACGGCCCTCGGGCGGCCTGGCCGCATCGTGCCGGCGCACCGCCTCCAAGACGCGGTCTGCGGCAGCCTCATGCCGCTCTCCCGGCCGCCCATCGACCGTCAGATCGGCCAGCGCATAGACCGGGTCGCGCAGCCGCGCAAGCTCGGCCAGCGTGGCACGGGGATCGGCCGTTGCCAAAAGCGGGCGCCCCGTGCGACCGCGCACACGCTCGTAGATCGTGTCGAGATCGGCCCGCAGCCACACCACCAGCGCCCGCGCCGCAATCGCCTCGCGCGTTGCCGGTTCGATAAAGGCGCCGCCACCCGTGGCCAAAACCAAGGGAGGGCCGTCGAGCAGCCGGGCGATCACCCGGGCCTCGCCGGCGCGGAAATAGGGCTCGCCAAAGCGCGCGAAGATCTCGGGCACCGCCAGCCCGGCAGCAAGCTCGATCTCATGATCGGAATCGGCAAAGTGGGCGCCCAGGCGCTTGGCCAGAACCTGTCCGACCGAGGTCTTGCCCACCCCCATCATGCCCACCAGCACCAGGGCGCGGCGCAGCGAACCGGGCGGTCCGGCCCCATCCGGTGCAGCGGCGGGCGGCTGGCTGTGCATGGCGGCTCCCAAACTCGCGGGTGGTATCGAAAGCTGCGATGAGAATTGAAGCACACCCGTCAAACGCGTACTGTGCCTGCGAGACAGAGCGTGATCAACCGCGCGGCCCGGCATGACGCTCCACCTGCCGGATCGCCACCGACAGACCGCCGGAGATGTTGCGTTGAGCGCCGCCGCCCCTGGCGGCGCGCGGTGACGGCATAGAGGGCGGGCCAAGGATCCCGGCACGCGATGCACCGGGCGACGAAGACACGAGCGCGCGGCGCGGGGCACGCCGCACAGGCAGAGCGAGCGGAGAGTGGGGACGGCGTGGGACGCATCTGGCGCTATCTGATCTACCTTTTGGGCCTGGCCCTGCTGGCCTTCCTGGTCTATGCCGCCATCGCCGATCTGTCGATCACCCCGGCCGAGCGAGAGATCGATGTTCCGCTGTCGCAGGACGGATAGCCGGGTGCGCATCGGCAGCGGCACGCGTGGCCGTCGGCCAGGGCCCTGCCCCTCCCGCGCCGGCACGCTGGCACGCACGGCTTTAGTGGCGGTTCTCATGGCACCGGGTGCTCAGGCCGCCGAACCGCTGAGCGCCATTCCTTGGCTCTCCGACGCGTTGCGGGCCGCGCAAACCGCACCCGAGCGCACGCGCGGGGTGGAAATCGCCCGGCTGGAGGATGTGCGGCCGCTGGGTCCGGGCCTTCTCAGCGGCGCGGAGGCCGGTCTGCCCGAGGATCTGTGGGCGCAGGCCTCAGCCCTGCGGGTGCGGCGCCTGATCGGACAGATCAAGGGCACCGGCGTCGTTGCCGCGCGCGAGCTTTTCCGGCGGCTGATGATCACCAAACTGATGGTGCCGCGCGGATCAGCCGATGCCAGCGGCGTGCTGCTGGCCCGCAGCGAGCGTCTTGTTGCGCTGGGCGCGCTTGAGGAGGCGCAGGCCCTGCTTGCGGCAAGCGGTCTCGTCCGGATCGAGGCGCTGCGCCGCAGCTTTGACATCGCCCTTCTCACCGGGCAGGACCAGCAGGCCTGTGTCGATCTTCTGTCGCATCCGCGCGTGGCGCCGACCGATGCGGCGCGGATCTTTTGCCTGGCGCAGCGGCAGGAGTGGCGACAGGCGGTGCTGAGCCTGGCGGTTGCGCGGGAATCGCGCACCCTGTCGCCAGCGATGGCCGAGTTGCTGGCGCGCTACCTGGAAGTGACCGAAACCGCGCCTGATGACCGGATCGCCCTGCCGCGGCCGGTCAGCCCGCTGGTCTATCGGATGCTGCTTGCCATCGGCGCTGGCGGGGCCGGGACGGTCGATGCCGGGTTGCCGCTGGCCTTTGCGCATCTTGATCTGACGAGCACCGCCCCGCCCCGGGCCCGAATGCTTGCCGCCGAGCGGCTGGTCGCCTCTGGCGGGGCGCCATTTCCGCTGCTCTTTGCTGCATATCGGGCCGAAACACCCGCGGCCTCGGGCGGGGTGTGGAGCCGTTCGGCGGCGGTCCAGACGCTGGATGAAGCCCTGGCGGAGGGAGAGCGCGCCGCCATCCTGGCCGCGCTGGCCCGGGCCGATCGGTTGCTTATGCCGCTTGGCCTGCGGGTTGCACTGGCGCGCGAATACGCGCCGTCCCTGGCCAGGCTTGCACCCGTCATCGGGGGAGATGCCCGCGTCGCGGCGATTTTTCTTCTGGCGGACATGGTGCAAGAGGCGGCGTCCTGGCTGCCACCGGCGCCCAACCCGCAAAGCCGGGCGGTCACGGCCGCACATGCGGTTTTGTCGGGCGGCGGCGTGCCGCTGACCGGCGGGCGGCTTGCCCATGCGGTCGCCGCGGCGTTTTCGGCGCACGCTCTGCGCGACCCGCCCGGCACGCTTGAGCTGATCCTGCAAGACAGCCGCCGCGGCGAAGCGCTGCTCATCGCGCTGCGGCGTCTTGATGCCGG
>JBCBKN010000319.1:0-5671 GCA_038521775.1 Pseudomonadota bacterium
CCCTCCGGCCCGGCGCGCGCGGCGACCACGATGGCACCCGGGCTGTCGGCATAGGCCGCCAGATAGCGCGCCTCATAGGCCTCGGATCCGTCATAGAGATAGGGCCAGGCGCGGAACACATCGATCCGCAACCGGGCGAGATCGCCAAGCGCCGCGGTCACCGCCGCGCCGGTCAACGGCGCAATCGACAGCGCCCCCGGCCCGTCGCGGGACCCACTGGCCGATTTACTGGCCGACCTGCCGGCGGACGTGCTGGTCGGCGCATTGACCGAGCCGCCGCCGGACGTTTCGCCCGCTGCCCCGCGCGCCTCAGACGAACCGCCCTGTGCGTTATGTCGATCTTGACCCATGGGCCGGTTATGCCGCGACCAGCGCGGCTGGCAAGCGCTTCTTGGCCTCCGGGCAGCGCGCCCGCGCGGCTGGGCCCTCCAAGGAACTGCCATCCACGCCGAAACGGCCGGCCCCGCGCAACCGGTCGGGACGCGCTGCATGCGACATCCCTCACCGACATCGTTTGGGTTTGCACGCGCCCCCCCGGCAACAGGCCACATCATCGCGTGACCGTCAGAAAGCAGCCCGACCCTTGCAGGCCGCTGGAACGCGGCATTGTCATAGCCGGTTGCCGGCTTGCCTCCATGACCAGGGATGCACCGCCCGCCGCTCCACATGCGAGGGGCGCGTCAGTCCACCCGACGCAGCCCGGGCAGAAGGGCCAGGGTCTTCACCTCGGCCGGTGCGGCCGCTGGCACCGCGATGCAGGTCGGATCTGAGGGCGATGCGGCCGCATCCTGACACCGCGACGGCACAAGCTGTGCGGCCAGTCTGCCAGCGGCCGGGCTGACGGTTGCAAACACGGACGCAGCGACGCCGGCCATACAGGCGGCGAGCAAACAGAACTCCAGAGCCTTCACGACGAACTCCTACCTCAACACACAGACTGCTCAAACTTTTGTTTATTGATCAGCAGCCTACACGACATTGTTAACCTTATCGACACGCTAACCTTAACGCCGGCAAGCTACGGTAAATGCGTGAATCAACGATGAGCACCGGCCGGCAGCGTCGATTTTTGGCGCCGACCCGCAAAGCCGCTTGACCTGGCCCGGCGCTTGGCTTGGGATGGCGGCATGGCCTGCCGGATCACCGGCCGCCGCAGACATAAGGACAGACCGGATGACGTCGCTGGCCCAGCCGATCGCCGATTGGGACGATGCCTATGACAATTCGGGCCATGTCGCGAATGCCGGGCCGCTGCTCGACCAGATCGTGGCCGAGTCCGCGGCGTTCCGGTCGGCCCTGGGCACGCGCGCCAAGCTCGACATCCCCTATGGCCCCGCACCCCGGCAATTTTTCGATCTTTTCATGCCGGAGGGCGAGGCGCAGGGCGTCATCGTCTTTGTGCATGGCGGGTATTGGAAAAGCCGCGAGAAAACCGACTGGTCCAGCCTGGCCGCTGGCGGGCTGGCGCGCGGCTGGGCCGTGGCCATGCCCGGCTACACGCTCTGCCCCGCGGCAACGCTGGCCGACATCCGCGCCGAGATCACCACTGCCATTTACGCGGCGGCGGCCTGGGTGCCCGGCCCGGTGCGCCTGACCGGACATTCCGCGGGCGGGCATCTGGTGACCCGCGCGGTCTGCAAGGATGCCAGGCTGGGCATGCTGCCACGGGTTGCAAATGTGGTGTCGATCTCAGGGCTTCACGATCTGCGCCCGCTCACCCGCACCAGCATGGCCTCCACGCTGCGGCTGGACATGGCAAGTGCGGTCGCTGAAAGCCCGGCGCTGCTGGAACCCGCAGCGGGCATTCCGGTGACCGCCTGGGTCGGCGCGGAGGAGCGCCCCGAGTTTCTCCGCCAGGCCGCGCTTTTGGCCAATATCTGGACCGGCATGGGCGTGGCCACCACGCTGGTCGAGGCGCCGAATGCGCATCATTTCAATGTGATCGCGCCGCTGAGCGACCCGGACAGTGCACTGATGGACACAATCCTCGGTGTGGCCCCGCCGCCCGAAGCGCTGATGCCACCGACACCGGCGCCCGGCACATCGGACGTCTCCGCCCGTGGCACAGACCAACCCGGCGCCGTGCAATGAGCGCTGAGGACACGCCAAAAGCCTCGCCGCGCGCCATCTGGGGCTGGATGATGTTCGACTGGGCCAGCCAGCCCTATTTCACCCTGCTGCTGACCTTCATCTTCGCGCCCTATTTCACCAGCGCCGTTGCGCCTGACGAGGTCGCGGGTCAGGTGATGTGGGCGAACATGCAGTGGATGGCGGCTGTGCCGATTGCGCTGCTGGCACCGATCCTGGGCGCGATTGCCGATGAGAATGGCCCCCGCAAGCCCTGGATCGCGGGGTTTTCCGTGTTGTTTGTGATCGGTGCGGGTGGGCTCTGGCTGGCCACGCCGGGTGTCGACCCGGTCTGGCCGATCCTTCTTTTGTTTGCGCTGGGCCTGATCGGCGCTGAATTCGCAACTACATTCAACAATGCGATGCTGCCCAGCCTCGGCCCGCGCAAGGATGTCGGGCGCTTATCCGGCTCGGGCTGGGCGGTTGGCTATGCGGGGGGCGTGGTCGCACTGGCCCTCTGCCTGGCGCTTTTGGCCGAGAACGCCGCCGGGCTGACCCTGATCGGCATCCCCCCAATTCTGGGCCTTGATGCAGCGGCGCGCGAGGGCACCCGCGCGGTCGGCATTTTCACGGCGCTTTGGTACATCCTCTTCATGATCCCGTTCTTCCTCCTGGTGCCGGACGTGCCGCGCCGCCGGGTTTCGCCTGAAAAAGCTGGGCCCGGCACCGTCGCCCGCTCCCTTCGCGCTCTTGGCGCCAGCCTGCGCAGCCTGCCATCGCGCCGCAGCTTTTCGGCGTTTCTCCTGGCATCGATGTTTTACCGCGACGCGCTGTCGGGGATCTTCATTTTCGGCGGCATCTATGCTGCGGGCGTGCTGGGCTGGTCGATCATCCAGATAGGCATCTTCGGGATCCTGGCGGCCGTGGTCGGCGCGATCGGCGCCTATCTTGGCGGGCGCGCCGATGGCCGCTATGGCCCGCGCCCGGTGATCTTCGGCTCGGTGGTGATGCTCATCGCCCTCACCATTGCAGTGGTACTGACCACGCCAAGCGCGGTGATCGGGGTGCCGGTGCCCGAGGGCTCGAACCTGCCCGACCTTGCATTCTATCTCTTCGGCGCGTTGATCGGCGCGGCGGGCGGCGCGTTGCAGGCTGCCTCGCGGACAATGCTCACCCGTCAGGCCGAGCCGGGCCGCATGACCGAGGCCTTCGGGCTTTACGCGCTTGCCGGCAAGGCCACGGCCTTTCTCGCCCCGCTGATGATTGCCATTGTCACCGAGGCCACGGGCAGCCAGCGTCTGGGCGTGACCCCGGTCATCGCGCTGTTCACGGTCGGGCTGATCCTGCTCATTTGGGTGTCGCGCGGCGAAGAGACGGCCCGGCACAGCAAGGTGGATCCGCATGCCTTTGCGTCTTAATGCGATCCGGGGCCCGATCCTGCGCCCGATCCTGCCCCCGGTTTACAACATGGCCCTGGGCGCGGTCCTGGGCCTGGGCGTTATGCTGGCCGCACTGCCGCTTCGGGCCGAGGACCGGCCGGCCAAGCTCCTGTTCGGTGCGCAGAGCCTGCCGGCCCCCGGCGAGGCGCAGGCCATCGGCAGCTATGCGCGCGGCTGCCTTCTGGGCGCTGTGGAGCTGCCTGAAAGCGGCGTGCATTGGCAGGCGATGCGGCTCAGCCGCAACCGCAACTGGGCCCATCCTGCCGCGATTGCCTTTGTCGAACGCCTGTCGGCCTTTGCGCATCAGGCCGGCTGGGGCGGGCTTTATGTGGGCGACATCTCGCAGCCCCGGGGCGGGCCGATGCTGACCGGGCACCGCTCCCACCAGATCGGTCTGGACATCGACATCTGGATGCGCCCGCCCGAGCGGTTGGGGCTGAGCCGGGCCATGCGCGAGACGCTCTCCTCCATCTCCATCCGCTCGGCCGATCAGCGCCGGGTCAGCCGCAACTGGACGCCCACCCATCAGGCCGTGCTGCGCGCCGCGGCCGAAGACCCCAGCGTTGCCCGCATTTTCGTGACCGCCGCAGCCAAGCGGGCAATGTGCGACGCCACCGCCCCATCCGACCGGGCCTGGCTGCGCAAGATCCGGCCCTGGTGGGGGCATCACTACCATTTCCATGTCCGCCTGACCTGCCCGGCCGGGTCGCCGGCCTGCCAAAACCAGAACCCGCCCCCGCCCGGCGATGGCTGCGACGCCTCGCTTGACTGGTGGTTTTCGGATGAAGCGCTGAACCCGCCCCCGCCCAAGCAGCCGGTCGCGCCGCGCCCGGAGCTGCGCATGGCCGATCTGCCCGCCCAATGCCGCGCTGTTCTGGCCGCGCAATAGCCGCCGGCACGCTGGCGCTGCTTTTGGGCGTCCCGGCCGGGGCGGATGCGCCATTTGCCGCGGACAACGCCCGGCTTGAGGAGCTGTCGCGCCTCACGCTCAGCCATCCTGACCCGCGCTTTGGCGGGCTCTCCGGGCTCGTCATCACCGCCGATGGCACAAAGATCACGATGGTCTCGGATCGCGGACCGATGATCGCGGCCAGCCTTTTGCGCGAGGGCGACCGCATCACCGGCATCGATGGTGTGCGGTTCTTTCTGATGCGCACCGAGAAGGGCAATCCGATCACCGGCTATCGTGGCAATGCCGAGGGGCTGGCCTGGAACGGGCGCGGCGGGCATCTGGTCTCATTCGAGGGCTGGCACCGGATCCGCGACCATCCAAGCCCCGAGGCGCGGGGGCTGCTGGGCTATGACTGCCCCGGCTTTCCGGCGCTGCAGATGAATTCGGGGCTGGAGGCGCTGGCCCGCGGACCGGACGGCACCGTCTATGCGATTCCCGAACGCTCCGGCGCCTGGGCGCGGCCATTTCCGGTCTGGCGCATCCGCAACGGAACCTGCGACACCAAACTGCAGATCCCGCGCCGCGGCAGTTTTCTCGTCACCGGCGCCGATATCGGCCCCGATGGCCGCCTCTATTTGCTGGAGCGTCACTTTGCCCTGCTGGGCTTTGCCACCCGGATCCGGGCCTTCACATTGTCGGGCGACCGGCTGACCGGTGAGGAGACGCTTCTGGAAACCGGGCTCGGCGCGCTGGGCAATATGGAAGGCATCGCCAGCTGGCGCGACGCGACCGGGGCCATTCGCCTGCTGATCCTGGCCGATGACAATTTCTCGGTCTTTCAAACCAGCCTGATGGTTGAATACCGGCTGCGCCCGGCCCGGCCCGCGCCCATTCGACCGCCCCCGCGCCCGGTTCGGCCGAGCGACGCGGCGAATTGAAAATCCGGCCCGCGCGGCCTATGCCCGCTGCGACGCAGCCCTGACAGGAAAGCCCCAGCCATGACCCATGCCCAGCTTGAACCCGCCATCGAAACCGCCTGGGAGGCGCGCGAGACCCTCAACGCCGCCACCAAGGGCGAAGCGCGCGATGCGGTGGAGGCAACACTCGGCGCGCTGGACAGCGGCGCGTTGCGGGTGGCCGAGCGGGGCGCGGACGGCACCTGGACGGTCAATCAATGGGCCAAGAAAGCGGTGCTGCTGAGCTTTCGGCTCAACGATATGGAGATGATCCCGGGCGGCCCGGGCGGCGCGCAGTGGTGGGACAAGGTGCCCTC
>JBCBKN010000320.1:0-5653 GCA_038521775.1 Pseudomonadota bacterium
ATCTTCCCGCATCTGAGCGTGGCCGACAACATTGCCTATGGCCTGCGGCGGGCCAGGATCTCGCGGCAGGAGCGGCAGCGCCTGGTTGATGAGATGCTTGAGCTGGTGCGGCTGCCGGGCTATGGCGCGCGCCGTGCGCATGAGCTCTCGGGCGGCCAGCGTCAGCGCATTGCCCTGGCCCGTGCCCTGATCCTGCGGCCCAAGGTGCTGCTGCTTGATGAACCCTTGGGCGCGCTCGACAAGCAGCTTCGCGAACAGATGCAGGGCGAATTGCGTCGGCTGCAGCGGGCCGTCGGCATCACCTTCGTCTTTGTCACCCATGATCAGGAAGAGGCGCTGACCCTGTCGGACCGCATTGCGGTGATGTCCAGGGGCAAGGTCCTGCAGGTCGACACGCCGGCGCGGCTTTACGAGGCGCCAAAGACGCGCTCGGTCGCGGGCTTTGTGGGGTCGATGAATTTCCTCGACGCGCGCGTGCTGGTGCGGGAGGGCGACCACGCGCGGCTTGAGATCGAGGCGCTTGGCGTGCGGGACCTGCGCGCCGATCACCTCCCCGCGCATGGCCGGGTCTGCGTGGCCGTGCGGCCCGAGAACATTGCCCTGCATGCCGATGATCCGGGCGGTGCGGCGCTGCCGGGCCTGGTGGAGGCGCGCAGCTATCTTGGCGAGCGCAGCCATTGGCATGTGCGGGTGCCCGGAATGGCGGAGCCGCTGGCCGTGTCGACGCCCAATGGCGTGTTGCAGGCCGGCGCCCATGCCGCCGAGGGCGCGCCGGTCTGGGTGCGGCTGGGCGATGAGGCCCTGATTTTGCTGAACGCGGAATAGCGGAATAGACGCGCCATGACCCTGCCCACCCCAACCACGACACGCCGCAGGACGGCCCCGAGTTCGGAGCGTCGGCGCCAGCTGATCGAGGCGGCCACCGAGGTGATTGCCGAGACCGGTCTCTCGGGCATCAAGACAAGCGATGTTGCCCGCCGCGCTGGGCTTTCGGTCGGGCTGATCAACCATTATTTCAGCTCAAAGGACAACCTCCTGGCCGAAACGCTGCGCCATCTGGGCGATGAGCTGCGCGCGCGCTGGGTGCGGATCCAGCAGGACGACACGCTCGACACGGCCGAGAAACTTGCCGCCATCGTCGACGGCATGTTTCACCCAAGCGTCGCCACCCCGACCAAGATTGCGGTCTGGTTCGCGTTTTTCGGCGATGCCGGCTACCGCGAGCTCTACCGGGATATGGCCGGCGATTTCGACACCGAACGCAGCGCGGCCATTGAGGCGCTCTGCCACACGCTCAAGACCGAGGGCGGTTATGCCGGCATCAATGCCGAGGCGCTTGCCACGACCATCGAGGCCTTGGCCGACGGTCTGTGGCTGAGCACGATGCTCTATCCCGACTGGCTTTTGCCGCGGGAGGCACGCCGGCGGGTGTTCGAGCTGCTGGCCACCCAGTTCCCGCGCCATTTCACCGGCGACGGTCTAAGCGCGGGCGGAACGGAACCACGGTCATGAGCATCGGGCTGACAAGGAGACAGATGATGGCTGGACTGGCCGGGGCCGCGATGGCACCGCGGGCTGCGCGTGCCACCCCGACGCGGCCCGATATTGTCGTGATCGGTGCGGGCGCGGCCGGAATTGCCGCGGCGCGTCGGCTTATGGCGGCGGGCAAATCGGTTCTGGTGCTGGAGGCCGCCGACAGGATCGGCGGCAGGGCCCACACGACATTGACGCCCTTCGGCTTTCCCTATGATCGAGGCTGTGCCTGGTTGCAGGGCCCGTCGGACCTTGCCCATCTGGCATTGGCCCGCGAGAAGGGGTTCGGGCTTTTTGACTATAACAGCTCTCCCGAAGTGCTGGCCATCGACGGCCGCCGCGCCACCACGGCCGAGCGCAATGCGTATTGGCGCGCCTGGACAACGGTCGAAGGGATCGTCGACCGGGCCGTGGACCGTGATGTGCCCATCGCCTCGCTGATCCCGCCCGATCTGCGCTTCGCGGCGGCCGTGCGGGCCTGGCTGGGGCCGATGGATTACGGGGCTGACCTGACCGATGTGTCCACCGCCGACTGGCATGCCTATGCGGATCTGGAGATCGACTATCTGGTGCGCGAGGGGCTGGGCACATTGGTTGCCATGCTGGGCGCCGATCTCCCGGTGCGCCTGTCGACCCCGGCCACCCATATCGACTGGTCGGGCGCCGGGGTTCGGGTGCAGACCCCCGATGGCCAGATCGAGGCGGATGCCTGCATTGTCACAGTGTCGACCGGGGTGCTGGGCTCGGGCGCGATCCGCTTCACGCCAGAGCTGCCGGTCGCAAAGCAGCAGGCGGTCGCCGATGTGCCGATGGGCCTATTGGAACGCATCGGGCTTCAGTTTGACGGCGCGCGGTTCGGGCTGCCCAGCAACGGCATTCTGACCAATCTTTACGAGGGCGAGATGCCCCAGCCGGCCTGCAACTTCATCACCTTCCCGCATGGCCAGGACGTTGTCATCGGCTTTGTCGGCGGCAGTTTCGGCTGGGAGCTGTCGCGCGCCGGTGCCGCGGCGGCGATCGATTTCGCAACCGAGGCTTTCGTCAAGGCGGTGGGTTCGGACGCGCGCAAGCATCTGGTGGCCGCCGACCATTCGGGCTGGGCCACCAATCCGCTGACCCAGGGCGCCTATGCCGCCGCGCGCCCCGGGCGGTTCGCGGCCCGGGCGGTTCTGGCCGAGCCCTTGGGCGAGCGGGTGTTCTTTGCCGGGGAGGCGGTGTCGCCGGATCATTTCGCGCTGATGTCGGGCGCGCATATGAGCGGGGAGGCGGTGGCCGCAGAGGTCGTGGCGCAGCTCGAGGCGGGCTGCTCCTCCTGCGATGCCCGCAAGCAGGATCTGCAACGGCGTGTGGGGGAAAGCGAATGACCCGCCAGGACCGCGAGATCCGGCCCAATGCGCGCGATCCGCGATACGATATCCTGTTCGAGCCGGTGAGGATCGGGCCCGTCACGGCCAAGAACCGGTTTTACCAGGTTCCGCATTGCAATGGGATGGGCCGGGCCTACCCCTCCTCGATGGCCGAGATGCGCGGGCTGAAGGCCGAGGGTGGCTGGGCGGTGGTCTGCACCGAGCAGACCGAGATCCACCACACATCCGAGCTGTCGCCAGTGATCGAGGGTCGGCTCTGGGACGATGCGGATCTGCCGGTCTGGCGCAAGATGACCGAAAAGATCCACGCCCATGGCGGTCTGGCGGGCATTGAGCTCTGCTATGACGGGCTCCACACCTCCAACCGCTACAGCCGAGAGATCCCGATGGCGCCATCGGCGCGCCCGGTGACCTATCTGGAGCCCGTGCAATCCCGCGCGATGGATCTGCAAGACATCCGCAATGTCCGCCGCTGGCATCGCGAGGCGGCGCTGCGGGCGCGGGAGGCGGGGTTTGACATCATCTATGTCTATGCCGCGCATGATCTCAGCGTGATGTCGCATTTCCTCGCGCGGCGCTGGAACGATCGCAGCGACGCCTATGGCGGCAGTCTGGAAAACCGGGCGCGGCTGCTGCGCGAGGTATTGAGCGAAACCAAGGAGGCGGTGGGCGACACATGCGCCATCGCGTTGCGCTTTGCGGTTGAGGAGCTGATGGGCGATTCGGGCCTGACCTCGGAGGGCGAGGGCCGCGATGTCGTCGAGATGCTGGCCGAGCTGCCCGATCTTTGGGACGTCAATGTCTCGGATTGGGAGAATGACAGCGAAACCTCGCGCTTTGCCAAGTCGGGCTATCAGGACAGCCATGTCGCCTTTGTAAAAAAAGTGACATCAAAGCCCGTCGTCGGGGTGGGGCGCCACACCTCGCCCGACGCCATGGTCTCGCTGATCAAACGGGGCGTGCTCGACCTTATCGGGGCGGCCCGCCCCTCGATTGCCGATCCGTTCCTGCCCAAAAAGATCGAGGAAGGCCGGGTCGATGACATCCGTGAATGCATCGGCTGCAACATCTGCGTCTCGGCCGATTTCCACATGGTGCCGATGCGCTGCACCCAAAACCCCACCATGGGCGAGGAATGGCGCCGAGGCTGGCATCCCGAAAAGATCGCCGCCAAGACCGCCGATGAGAGCGTGCTGATCGTGGGCGGCGGCCCGGCGGGGCTGGAGGCCGCCCGGGCGCTGGGCCAACGCGGCTATCGGGTGACGCTTGCCGAGGCCGGCATGCAGCTGGGCGGTCGCGTGGCCGTCGAAAGCCGCTTGCCCGGGCTTTCGGAATGGAAGCGCGTGGCGGATTGGCGCGAGTACCAGATCGGCAAGATGCCCAATGTCGAGACCTATCTCGACAGCCGGTTGACGGCGGAAACCGTGCTGGAATTTGGCGCCGATCACGTGGTCATCGCCACGGGCGCGCGCTGGCGGGCCGACGGGGTGGGCCGCGCGATTGCATCCCCGCTGCGTCTTGACGTGGCCACCGTGGTTACCCCCGACGACATAGAGGCCCGGGTCGTGCCGCAGGGCCCGGTCGTGATCTTTGACGATGATCATTACATCATGGGCGGCCTGATGGCCGAGTTGCTGCGCAAGACCGGGCTTGAGGTCACCCTGGTGACGCCCGCGCCGGATGTCTCGCACTGGACCCACAACACGCTTGAGCAGGGGCGCATCCAGACCCGGCTGATCGAGCTGGGGGTGGAGATCATCCCGCTGCACAACGTGGACGCTGTGGGTGCCGAGACCGCGACGCTGTCCTGTGTCTATACCGAACGCACCCGCGAGATTGCCTGCGGCACCTTCCTGCCCGTGACCATGCGCCTGCCCGTCGACAGCCTGTTTCATGAGGTGACTGCGCAGCTCACGGCGGGCGCTGGAACAAGTTCGCCCGCGCCCAAGACCCTCACCCGGATCGGCGATTGCCTGGCGCCCGGCACCATTGCCGCCGCGGTCTGGGCGGGGCATCGCTATGCACGCGAACTGGGCGAGCCGCCGGTCGAGGGCGTGCCCTTCCGCCGCGAGTTGCCGGCGCTTGCCGCCGATTGAGGACTGTTCGAATGCCCCGCGACCCCCGCTATGACGTTCTTTTCGAGCCGGTGAAGATCGGGCCGGTCACGGCAAAGAACCGGTTCTACCAGGTGCCACATTGCACCGGGATGGGCTGGTTGCGGCCGAACATGCTTGCCGCAATGCGCGGGGTGAAGGCCGAGGGCGGCTGGGCGGTGGTCAACACCGAATATTGCTCGATCCATCCGAGCTCAGACGATCTGCCCCATGCTTCGGCCGCGCTTTGGGACCGGGACGACATCGCCGCGCATCGGATGATGACCGAGGCGGTGCAGGCCCATGGCGGCCTGGCCGGGGTGGAGCTGTGGTACAGCGGTGCGCGCAGCCCCAACAACCTCACCCGCCTGCCGGCGATGGATGTGGCGAGCATGCCCAACCTCGCCGGCCACCCCTCGCAGACCCGCGCAATGGACAAGGCCGACATCCGCGAACTGCGCCGCTGGCACCGGCAGGCTGCGCTGCGGGCGCGCGAGGCGGGGTTCGACATCGTCTATGTCTATGCAAGCCACGGCTACCTGCTGGCCAATTTCATCGACCCGCGCATCAACACGCGGACCGACGAGTATGGCGGCAGCCTGGAAAACCGCCTGCGCCTGACCCGCGAGTTGATCGAGGAGACGAAGGCCGCCATCGGCG
>JBCBKN010000321.1:0-5652 GCA_038521775.1 Pseudomonadota bacterium
CACCAGCGGCACGCCCTGCGCCCGCCAGGCCATCGCGGCCTCAAAGATCGAGGTCTGATCGCCATCCGGGCCCTTGGTATAGCCGCCCTCGACCCCGTCGAGCATCTCGTTCTTGATGCGGATATTGGCAAAGGTGCCGCGCATCATGATCTCGTGATTGCCGCGGCGCGAGCCGTAGGAGTTGAACTCGCGCGGGGCGACCTGGCGGTCGGTCAGATAGCGCCCCGCCGGGGTGGTGTCCTTGAAGGAGCCCGCGGGCGAGATGTGGTCGGTGGTGACCATATCGCCCAGAAGTGCCAGGATCCGGCCGCCGTCGATATCCTCGATCACGCCCGGCTCATGCCCCATCCCCTGGAAATAGGGCGGGTTCTGCACATAGGTCGAGGTGGCCGGCCAGTCATAGGTCTCGCTCTCGCCGGTCTCGACGCTGCGCCATTTCTCGTCGCCTTTGAAGACATCGGCATATTTCGAGATGAAGGCCTCGCGGGTCACGGTCTTTTCGACCAATTCGGCAATCTCGGCGCTGGTGGGCCAGATGTCCTTCATAAAGACCGGGCTGCCATCGGCGGCGGTGCCGATGGGCTCTTTGGTCAGATCAATGTTCATGTCACCGGCCAGCGCATAGACCACGACCAAAGGCGGCGAGGCCAGGAAATTCGCCCGCACATCCGGGCTGATCCGCCCTTCGAAATTGCGGTTGCCGGAGAGGACCGAGACCGCGACCAGATCGTTTTCATGGATCGCCTGGCTGATCTCGGGCTGCAGCGGGCCGGAATTGCCAATGCAGGTCGTGCAGCCATAGCCCACCAGGTTGAAGCCGACCGCGTCGAGATCCTCCTGCAGCTCGGCCGCCTCCAGATAGGCGCTGACCACCTGCGAGCCGGGGGCGAGCGAGGTCTTCACCCAGGGCTTGCGGTTGAGCCCCAGCGCGCGGGCCTTGCGGGCGACAAGCCCCGCCCCGATCATCACATAGGGGTTGGAGGTGTTGGTGCAGGAGGTGATCGAGGCAATCACAACCGACCCGTCCTTGAGCGTGTACTCCTCATCGGCCACCGGCGCGGTCTTGGCCGCCCCGCCCTTGCGATAGTCCGAAACGACCTTGGCGAACACATCCGAGCTTTCGGTCAGCGGGGTGTGGTCCTGCGGGCGCTTGGGGCCGGAGACGGCGGGCACCACAGCGCCCATGTCGAGATGCAGCGTGTCGGTATAGACCGGGTCATAATCGGCCCCGCGCCACATGCCGTTTTCCTTGGCATAGGTCTCAACGAGCGCGATCACCTCTTCGGGCCGCCCGGTATTGCTCAGATAGCGCAGCGTTTCGGCATCGATGGGAAAGAACCCGCAGGTCGCGCCGTATTCGGGCGCCATATTGGCAATCGTCGCCCGGTCGGCCAGCGGCAGCTTGTCGAGCCCCTCGCCATAGAACTCCACGAATTTGCCGACCACGCCCTTTTCGCGCAGCATCTGCACGACTTTCAGGACCAGATCGGTCGCGGTGGTCCCTTCGACCATCGCGCCGGTGAGCTTGAAGCCGATCACCTCGGGGATCAGCATCGAGACGGGCTGGCCCAGCATGGCGGCCTCGGCCTCGATCCCGCCCACACCCCAGCCCAGCACGGCCAGGCCATTGACCATGGTGGTGTGGCTGTCGGTGCCCACCAGCGTGTCGGGATAGGCCACCATCTCGCCGTTCTGGTCGGTGTCCGACCAGACGGCGCGCGAGAGGTATTCGAGGTTCACCTGGTGGCAGATGCCGGTGCCCGGCGGGACGACGCGGAAATTGTCGAACGCGCCCTGCCCCCATTTGAGGAACTGGTAGCGCTCCATATTCCGCTCATATTCGCGATCGACATTGAGCTGGAAGGCGCGGGGATTGCCGAACTCATCGATCATCACCGAATGGTCGATGACCAGATCCACCGGGTTGAGCGGGTTGATCTTTTGCGGATCGCCGCCCAGGGCGCGGATGCCGTCGCGCATCGCCGCAAGGTCGACCACCGCCGGCACGCCGGTGAAATCCTGCATCAGAACGCGGGCGGGGCGATAGGCAATCTCGCGCGGGTTCTTGCCCCCTTGCGCGGCCCAGTCGGAAAAGGCGCGGATGTCGTCGGTGCTGACGGTCTTTCCGTCCTCAAAGCGCAGGAGGTTTTCCAGCACCACCTTCAGCACCGCCGGCAGGCGGGCAAAGCTGCCCAGGCCGGCGCTCTCCGCCGCGGCAATCGAGTAATAGGCATAGCTGCTGCCGCCCGCGCTCAGGCTGCGGCGGGTTTTGGCGGTGTCGTGTCCGGTGGTGATCGACATGGCTTCTCCTTCCAAAATGGCGGAGCACTGGCTCTGAAGCAGGATTTCCTGTGGCTCATATCGCTGATCCATCGCCAGCGCGCAAGGGTATACCATGGTATACAATGACGCAGCCCAATCCATGACACCCCCTTTCGCCATGCGGCAAGGCGGGCTATGCAGCGGCATGGGCCTGACCATCGACAGCCTCACCCTCAGCCGCGGTGGACGGACGGTCATCGACGGGCTGACGGTCGCTCTGGCCGAAGGCGGCGCGCTTGTCCTGCGCGGGGCCAATGGGGCCGGCAAATCGACCCTGCTGCGCGCGATTGCGGGTCTTGGCCGCATCGATCGGGGCACGGTTGCACTGCGCCTCGATGGTGAGCCCGCCGATCTTGCCGAGCATATCGCCTATGCCGGGCATCTGGACGCCGTGAAACCGCAGCTCACGCTGGCCGAGAATCTGACATTCTGGTCACAGCTGACGGGTGGCGCGCCTGGGGCGGTCGATGCGGCGTTGCAGGAGATGGGCCTGGACCGCATCGCCGATCAGCCGGCGTCGACCTGTTCGGCGGGCCAACGGCGGCGGCTGGGGCTTGCGCGGCTGCTGCTGGCGCCCCGAGCGCTGTGGCTGCTCGACGAGCCCACCGTCTCGCTCGATGCCGCATCGACCGCCGCGCTTGCGCGCCATATTGCCGCGCAATCTGCGCGGGGCGGGATGGTTCTTGTCGCCACCCATATCGACCTGGCCCTGCCCCAGGCCCAATTCCTGGATCTGCAGCCGCCGACATCCCTGCCCGGCGACCATGCCGAGGATCCGTTTCTGTCCAGCGCATTCGGCTGACCGCGATGCAGGGGCTGTCCAGTCTGATGGTGCGGGAGCTGAGCCTTGCGGTGCGTGCAGGCGGCGGTGCCGGCCTCGGCCTGGGCTTCTTTCTGATCGCGATCCTGCTCATGCCACTGGGGATCGGCCCGGATATGGGCCTGCTGGCCCGTGCGGCACCCGGCATGCTCTGGATCGCTGCGCTGCTCGCCGCGCTCCTCTCGCTCGACCGGCTGTTCCAGGCCGATTACGAAGACGGCACGCTGGATGTCCTGGCCACCGCACCCTTGCCGCTTGAGGCGATTGCCGCCGTCAAGGCCGCGGCGCATTGGCTGACCACCGGGGTGCCGCTGATCGTGGCAGCACCTGTGCTGGCCGTCGGTCTCGGCCTGCCGACACCCGCACAGATCTGGCTGCTGGCTGCGCTGACGCTGGGCACCCCGGCGCTGAGCTTTATCGGCGCAATCGGCGCTGCGCTCACCGTCGGGCTGCGCCGCGGCGGGCTGATCCTCTCGCTGCTGGTGCTGCCCTTCTACATCCCGACGCTCATCTTCGGGGCCCGGGCCGTCGATCTGGCCGCGCGCGGGGCCGAGCCGTTGCCGATGATCCTGCTTTTGGGCGCGCTCACGCTGCTGTCGCTGGTGCTGGGCCCGGTCGCCTCCGCCGCCGCGCTGCGGATCAACCTGCGGTGAGGCCCGCCCGGCGCGACGATGCTGCCGTTGCGTGCGCCGCGCGCGCTGGCTAGTACTTCGTCATGTCGGTCTGGTCTTACGCGAACCCTGCGCGCTTCATGCGGCTGTCGGGCCGCCTGTTGCCCTGGGCGGCGGCCCTCTCGGCGCTGTGCCTGGCCACGGGGCTGATCTGGGGCTTTTTCTTCACGCCGCAGGACCGGCTTCAGGGCGCTTCGGTCAAAATCATCTATGTCCACGTGCCCGCCGCGATGATGGCCATCAACATCTATGCGATGATGGTCGTGGCCTCGCTGATCTGGCTGATCCGGCGCCATCACGTCTCGGCCCTGGCCGCGCGTGCCGCCGCACCTGTCGGCGCGACGATGACGGTCGTTGCGGTGCTGACCGGCGCGCTCTGGGGTCAGCCGATCTGGGGCACGGCCTGGGAATGGGACCCGCGGCTCACCTCGTTCTTCATCCTCTTTCTCTTCTATCTGGGCTATATCGCGCTCTGGTCGGCCTTTGAGGATCCCGACAAGGCCGCGGATCTGACCTCGATCCTGGCCCTGGTCGGCTCGCTCTTTGCGCTCCTGTCGCGCTATGCGGTCAATATCTGGAGCCAGGGGCTGCATCAGGGCGCCACCCTGTCGCTCGACCGCAACGAGAACATTGCCGGGGTGTTCTACTGGCCGCTCCTGCTCTGCATTGCGGGCTTCGTGCTCCTCTTCGTCGCACTTGTGCTGCTGCGCACGCGCACCGAGATCAGGCTGCGCCGCATTCGGGCGCTGCAGCTGGCCAGGGCTGCGAGCTAGGGGCGCTGGGTTGGGCTGATGCCGGAGCTGGGACAATACGCAACCGCGGTTCTGGGCGCCTATGGCGTGGCGCTGCTGGCGATCGCGGCGCTCGCCCTGGGCTCGGTGCTGCGCGACCGGCGCACCCGCCGCCGGCTGCAGGCGCTTGAAGGAGGTCTCGATGGCAAACGCTGAGGACAAGACCGCCCCTGCCGGGCGCCGCACGGGCATCCGGGTGTGGATGCTGATCCCCCCGGCGATTTTTTTGGCCCTCGCGTTTCTGGCGGGCTGGGCCCTGCGCCGCGACAATCCCGACGCGCTTCCCTCCATGCTGGCCGCGCGCCCAGCGCCCGAGCTTGCCCTCACCCCGCTGCGCCCGGGCGAGCCGGCACCGGGGCCCGCGGACCTTGCCGGGCCGGGCATCAAGATCGTCAATTTCTGGGCAAGCTGGTGCGGCCCCTGCCGGGTCGAACACCCGCGTCTGATGGAGTTCCAGGCCCAGGGGCTGAAAGTGATCGGCGTGAATTACAAGGACGACCCGGCCAATGCGCTGGGCTTTTTGGAGGAGCTGGGCGATCCCTACGCGCTGGTCGGGGCTGACACAGCAGGGCGCAACGCGATCGACTGGGGCGTCTATGGCGTGCCGGAGACCTTTGTGGTCGGCGCCGATGGCACGGTGCTGCTGCGCCATCCCGGGCCGCTCACGCGTCGCATCGTCGCAGAACAGATCGCCCCGCTGCTGAACGCCGAGTGACGCGCGCCACAAATTCGTCAAGGTATCAAACTACCCCACTTCTCGGCTCAATCGAAGGTTTCTTCATGTTGAAACATACGCTTTTGGCGGTGCCGTTCCTGGCGGCGCTTTCGGTCTCGGCCGTCGCGCAGGAGGCACCGGAACCCGGGCCCGACGCGCTTCCCGCGGCGATTGCGTCAGCCCTGCCCATCGGGTGGAGTGTCGCCGATGTCGAAATCGTCGCCCAGATCAATGATGGCGATGCCGTCGATCCCCGCTGGCGGATCCGCTTTGAGGCCGACCTTGCGCTGGCCGAACCGCTTTATCAGGCCGACCGTGTGGCCGCACGGTCGG
>JBCBKN010000322.1:0-5640 GCA_038521775.1 Pseudomonadota bacterium
CCGCCAAGGGCATTCCGCTCTTTAAGCAGGAAAGCGACGGCTGGGAACCGTGGCCGGATGATGTGCGGGCAGAGTTTGAGAAGGTGGCAACACCGCGCGCGCGGCTTGTTTATGAACTGTGCCTCGGCACCGGCCAACGCATTGGTGACGTGCTCAAGATGCGCTGGAACCATATCGGTGATGGTGAATGGGACTTCACGCAAGGCAAGGGCGACAAGCCGATGTGGATACCGTTCACGGATCGTCTCAAGGCGTATCTGACGTCGGTCGAAAAGAAGGGCCTGACCGTCATTACAGACATGGCGGGCCATCCTGTCCTCTATCGCACAGTTGCCGGCGAAATGCGCAAGGTCAAAGCCAAGATGGAGCACCCAGACGCGGCCACCTACGTCACCCATGGGCTACGCAAGAATGCGACCATCGAACTTTATCAGTCAGGTTGTGACGACGAGATGGTGAAGGCCGTCACGGGTCATTCTGGTGTCGAGATGCTGAAAAAGTACGGAGGGATGATCCGCCAGCGCGACCTGGCCGCGCGGGCTCAGCACGCGCGAAACCGCTTTGAACAGAACAGGAAGGAAACGTGAATGTTTCAACGCCTGTTTCAAAAATCGAGCAAGTGGCGAACTGGCATGACGCAAGTCATTGAAAATTCTGGAGGCGACGGCCGGAATCGAACCGGCGTTCACGGATTTGCAATCCGGTGCGTAGCCACTCCGCCACGTCGCCCCGATGAGTGCGCTATAGCAACGCCCTGCAACAGAGGCAAGCGAGTGCGCCTCCTGTTCGCCCGGTGCGATTGCCCGGCGGCGCTGGTTGTGGCAAGAGCGAAAAAGGGCGAGCGCGACTCACGGAACGGCCTATGACGACACCGAATTTCGAAGCGGCGCGGGTCGCGATGGTCGACACGCAAGTGCGTCCATCCGATGTCACGCTCTATCCCATCATCGCCGCGATGCTCGACGTCCCGCGCGAGCGTTTCGTCCCGACCGATCTGCGCGGCGTGGCCTATGCCGGGGCGCATCTGCCGCTGGCGCGCGGGCGCGTGCTGCTCGACCCGCGCGTGCTGGCCAAGATGCTCGATGCGCTCAAGCCCGAGCCCACCGATCTGGTGCTCGACATCGCGCCGGGCACGGGCTACTCGACCGCGCTTCTGGCCCGGCTTGCCGCGGCGGTGGTGGCGGTGGAGCCCGACCCCGATCTGGCCCGATCGGCCATCGAGACGCTTGCCGCACTCGACGAGGACACCGCCCTGTTGCAGGAGGGCGACGCGGCCGCAGGCGCGCCCGAGGCCGGGCCGTTCGACGCGGTCTTCATCAATGGGGCGATCGAAACCCTGCCCGATCCGATCGCGGCACAGGTCAAACCCGGCGGGCGAATCGTTGCGATCTTTCAGGACGGCGCTGCGGGCCAATGCCGCCTGGGGACGCGGACCGGCGACGGATCGCGGGCTGGGATCGCCTGGAAAACCATGTTCGACGCAACCGCGCCGATACTTTCGGGCTATGAAAAGCCCGGAGATTTCGTATTTTAGGTGGAGAAGCTCATGCCAGTTCGGCAGCTTGAGACCCCGGTGTGGCACAAGCGTGGGAGGCCCGGTATGCACCGCGCCAGGACATTTGGTCGAGCCGCCGCGCTGATGCTCGGCATGGTGGCACTGGCACCGCTGGCCGGTCCCGCGGCGGGTCAGACCCTCTCCGACGCGCTTGTGGCGGCCTATGAGACCAACCCCGATCTGGTGGTCGGCCGCGCCCAGCTGCGCCAGGCCGATGAGCAGGTGGTCCAGGCCCAGTCCGAGCTGCTGCCCGATGTGACGGGCACGGTCACCGGCACGGCCTCGAACCGCGAGGCGGTGTTTCTGGATGGCAGCGTCTCGACCGTCGGGCTTTTGAGGCCCAGCCTGTCGGCCGATGCGACCGTGACCGGCACCGTCACCCTCTACTCCTTTGGCCGGAACCCGGCCAATATTGCGAGTGCCGTGGCCAGCGTGCTGGCGGCCCGTGCAAGCCTTGTCAGCGTGGAGCAGGATGTGCTTCTCGACGCGGCGACAGCCTTTCTCGACGTGCGCCGCGATCTGCAATTCGTGAGCCTTGCGCGCAACAATGTGCGGGTGAACAACGAGCTTTTGCGCGCCACGCAGGACCGGTTCGAGGTTGGCGAGGTGACCCGCACCGATGTGGCCCAGGCCGAGGCGGCGCTCGCCTCGGCCCGCGCGAACCTGGCGTCGAACACCGGGTCGCTGGCGGAATCGCGGGCGCAGTTTCTGGCCGAGGTCGGGTTTGAGGCCGTGGATCTGGCCCCGCCCCCGCCCGCACCCGATCTGCCCAAGGCGCTGGCCGAGGCCGAGACGATTGCAATGCGCGAGCATCCCGATCTTATCTCGAGCCGGTTTTCCGAAGAGGCGGCGATGCAGGATGTCGAGCTGGCGCGCGCCGGGCTCAACCCTGTGATCACGCTCAGCACCTCGGTCTTCTATCAGGCCTCGGTCGTTGTCGACCGGGGCAACGAATCCGACACCACCGGCGCCGATATCCAGCTTCAGCTTCAGGTCCCGCTTTATCGGGGCGGCGAGCTGTCGAGCCTGATCCGCGAGGCGATGGCGCTGCTCGATCAGCGCAAGGGCGAAACCCAGCGCACCGGCCGGCTGATCCGCCAGCAGGTCCAGACCGCATGGTCCCAGCTCAGCGTGGCGCGCGCCTCGATCATGGCCAATAGCGAGGAGGTGCGGGCCGAGCAGGTCGCCTTTGAGGGTGTGGTCGAGGAGGCCAGGTTCGGCGAGCGCACCACCCTTGATGTGCTGGAAGCCGAACAATCTCTGCTGGAGGCGCGCTCGAACCTCGTCTCGGCGCTGCGCGATGCGAATGTCGCGGCCTACAGCCTGCTCTCGGCGATGGGCCTCTTGACGGTCTCGCATCTGGGTCTGGGGGTCGACCCCTATGACCCGACCGAGAATTACGATTTTGTCACGACCAACCCGCCGGATCCCGAAGGGCTGCGGCTGGAGCGGATTCTCGACCGTTGGGGCGATTGATGGCGCGGCCGGCCCTGCAGGGCAGGGCGGGCGCAGATTGGAGCGGAGGCGTTTTGCACGGGTGTGGTGATGACTGAGACGACAGAGCCGCCGCGCGGTGAGCAGGTGGACGATGTTCTGGCGGCCATTCGCCGGCTGGTCTCGGCCGAAGAGCAGGAGCGCCGCCGTGCCGCACCAAAGCGCAATGAGGGATCGCTGATCCTGACCAACGAGATGCGCATCGATGTGCAGGACGGGGCCGCGACTGCCACCATGACCGAACGCCGGCCTACGGAACGAAAGCAGACTGAACGAAAGCAGACGGAACGAAGGCAGACGGAACGAAGGGCGACCGAGCGCAATGCGGCTGAGCCCAGCCAGGCGGAGCGCAACCCGACCGAGAGCAGGCCAACCGAGCGCAGGCCAACTGAGCGCAGGCCATCGACCGGCGGGCTGAAGACCTCGATTGACAGCCCCGTCGAGCGTTCGGCGGCACCGGCCCCCAGCGAACGGCGGCGCATGGGCGTGCCTGGCTGTGCCGATGAGCGGCTCGACCGCACCCCCGCGCTGGCCGGGGATGATCTGGCCGAGCTGGTGCGCTCAATCGTGCGTGAAGAGCTGCAGGGCGAGCTGGGAGAGCGCATCTCCACCAATATCCGCAAGCTGGTGCGCCGCGAGATCGGACGCGCCATCGCGGCGCGGATGGGAGGCGGATAACGTCGCACGGCACAGTTGCACCGCCTCGGCTGCAGCATCCGGCGCGGGATTGGCCGGGCATGGCGCCGGTCTTTGCAGCGGCCAGGGCGCGGCGCGGCTCGACCCCAGTGCCTCCCGGCTTGGTGCTTCCCGTCTTGGTGCTTCCCGCGCCAGTACTTCCCGAGCCAGTACTTCCCGGCTTGGTGTTTCCCGAGCCAGTGCTTCCTGACCTGTCCGATGGCCCGGCTGGCGCTGGATGGGACCAGGGCGTCTCAGCCCATCACGCCGCGCCGCAACAGGTTGAGCCCGGCCAGCACCAGCACCGCCATGGTTGCGCGGCGAAACCGCTCCTGCGGCAGCGCATCCTGCACCCGCAGCCCGATCCACATGCCCAGCAGCGCCGGCAGAATCAGCGCGGCCGAGAACTGAACCGTGGTGCCGTCCAGCAGCCTGGTATTGGCATGCGCCCCGGTCAGCACCATCGATCCGATGAGAAAGGCGATGCCCTGCACGCGCACCATCTCGACCTTGGCCACCTTGCGGGCCAGGAGATAGAGCACGATGGGCGGGCCCCAGACGCCCGAGAGCCCGCCGAAAAACCCCGCCACCACCCCCACGCCGGTGGCAACCGCCGGGTCCGGGCCGGGGTCGCGCGGCCGCCAGCCTGACAATTGCAGGATCGAGAACAGGGTCACGCCGCAGCCCAGGATCAGGAAGAGCGCACGCTCGGGCAGGATGGCCACGAGCTGGGCGCACAGGCCGATCATCACCAGCAGCACCGTGTTGAGCAGCCAGAAGCGGCGCAGGCTGCCCAGCGCCTCCCTGATCCCCTGGCGCAGCGCCTGCCAGATATTGGTGACCAGCGAGGGCAGGATGATCGCCGCAATCGCAAGCGGAGCCGGAAGGATCGACCCGATGCCCGAGATCGCGATCATCGGCAGCGCAAACCCGACCGCGCCCTTGGTGAAGCCGGCCAGGCCCATCACCAGCGCCGCTGCCAGAAGCGTCACCCAGCCATATGTCGCGCTCAACGCATCCATAGCGCCCGGGAACCACGCGGCATGCCGAATTGCAAGCTTTCGATCCGACGCCGCCCCGAGGAGGCCCCGACGCTGCCCCGAGGAGGCCCCGACGCTGCCCCGAGGAGGCCCCGACGCCGCCCTTACGCCGCCCAGGGGTGGGGTGCAGTGCACCAAAATCGGACGCAATTTAATTCGCGCGACAACAGGCCACGCGACTGATTATTTCTCAGCAGGTTGACCGAGCTTGGGTGTCTGACTAGGGTCCGCCGCGAGCGGGATCGATTCCGCACCGCATCATTGTTGTTTTGGAGGTTCAAATGCGTGACGCTGCCGGCCAGGTCGACATGTCGCCCGTTCTGCCCAACCTGCTGAGCCTCTGTGCCCAGGCCGTGCCGCCGGCCGAGGCGGTGCTGGAGGATGCGCGGGCCAGCCTTCGCACGCGCGTCTCGGCGGGGGCAAAGGTCTCGGGCAAGGCGCTGGAGGCCGAGCAGTACGCCGCCCATGCGCTCAGCTGGCTTGCCACCTATGTCGAGGCGCTGCGCCAGGCGCTGAGCTGGGCCCAGCGGCTGGAGGCCGAAGACGCGTTCGGCGAGACCGAGGCGCTGATCCTGCAGATCGGCTTTGGCGAGTATCTCTGGCAGATCTATGGCGGCATTCCGATCAGCCAGGGCGAGACGGCGCGGCTTCAGGATATCGGCATCAGCCAGGAGGGGCAGCGCGCGCTGATGCATCCGGCGGTGATGACGCTGACCCAGTCGGGCAACACCGATGCGGCGCGTGCGGCGCTGGCCCAATGTCTGGTCGATCAGGAGGGTGCCGCGGCCTTCGGGGCCACCGGGCTCGACGATGAGTTCGAGATGATCCGCGACCAGTTCCGCCGCTTTTGCGCCGAGAAGGTGACGCCCCATGCCC
>JBCBKN010000323.1:0-5637 GCA_038521775.1 Pseudomonadota bacterium
CCCCGTCGCTGTCGCCCGACCCGCGCTGGTCGACGCGCAGCGCAGCGTATCCGGACGCGGCAAAGCGCGGATGCATGGCCTCATCGCGCAGGCGGGTGCGGTCGCGGCGGCGATAGGGGATGTATTCCAAAAGCGCCGGCACCGGCAGGTCCCGCGCGCCGTCTGGCAGCCAGAGGCGGGCCGCAAGCCGCGTGCCGTCGGGCATCGGGATCCAGACCGTCTCGATCACCTCAACGGCCAACGATATAGATCCCTTGCGACGACCCCTGCCCCAAAAAGGCGCACAGATCTTCCGATATCCGCCAGACCATCACTAACTGCCCACAGCCCCTGCCCGCCGCGCCCGGGCGCGCCCTCAGCCGTCTTTATCGCCCATTTGTGCGTTGCAGGACAGGGGGCGGCCGGTTCTTTGATGCGGCAGGGCCGGGCCGGAGGAGGCGCGGGAGATGCAGGCCCAGCCTCAGTTCTGGGCGAAGGCCTGCAGCTCCTCCATCTCGATCAGCCCATTGGCATTGGCATCGATCCGCCCAAAGGCCATGCTGTAGCGGTTCGAGCGCTTGATCAGCCCCGCACGCCCCAGATTGTCGGCGGCATTGAGGTCGATCAGCCGGGTGAATTCCGGCAAGGTGAGCATGCGATCGGCATTCGCATCGGCCTCCCTGAAGTTCTCGGCGGCAAGCGCGCGGTTGGTGTCATTGGCCCATGCGCCCCCTGCGGCCAACAGCGACAGGGCAAGGGCGAGGGGAATTGTGCGAAGCATCCTGGTGTCTCCGATACCGGTATTGCATGGGGTTCGATGGGCTGTCTTGGGCGAGGGCGCTCAGCGCTTGATCGTCCGCCTGCGGGTGATTGTTCTGTCATTGGGCCCGGTCCGGATGCGCTCGACCGTGCAGCTGCCGCCGACACAGCTGCGCGTGCCCGTGGTGGTGGTGGTGCGGCCATTGGGCCCCACACGCACGACGTCTCGCGTGCAATCGGGGCCGTCGCATGTGCCGGTGACATCGACGCTCCGGGTCTTGCCATTGGGAAGCTCGACACTCTCCTTGCGCTCCCAGCTCTGGGCTTGCGGGGCAAGGCCAAGTACGATCAGCGCAGCAATGGCCGAAAGGGTCAGCGGTTTGGTCATGTCTTCGGTCCTGTTCTTGCTTGGGTCGACCAACGACGCGCGACACTCTGCGCCCTTGATGGGCTCAGACTAGTCCCGCCATGTCATGGGCGTATCATCGCGCCGAAACACCCTGTCGCCTAGGTGTAACGCTGTGTAACGCCCCGCGTCCGCGCTTGCCTGGCCCAGAACCTTGCGAGAGATTGCGGCCATGACCGAGCGCGCTCCGCTGATCCTGATCGTCGATGACGATGCCGATATCCGGCATTTGCTGGCCGAGTTCCTGCTGCGCGAAGAGCTTGACGTTGAGACCGCCGGCGATGCCGCCCAGATGGATGCGATGATGCGGCGGCGCAGGCCGGATCTGATCGTGCTCGACCTGATGCTGCCGGGTGAGGACGGGCTGTCGGTCTGCCGGCGCCTGCGCAGCGATCCCGACGCGCCGGCCATCCTGATGCTGACCGCAAAAAGCGATGAGATCGACCGTGTCGTCGGGCTGGAGATGGGGGCCGACGATTACCTGGCCAAACCCTTCGGCCCGCGCGAGCTGCTGGCCCGCATTCGCGCGGTGCTGCGCCGGGTCTCGGAGCGACCGGCCGCTGCGCGAAACCCACGACGCTATGTCTTTGACCGGTTCACGATCGATCTCGACACACGGCAGTTGAGCGAACGCTCCGGCGCACCGCTCAGCCTGACCAGCGGCGAGTTCGACCTGCTGGCCTGCTTTGTCGAGCGGCCGCGGCGGGTGCTGTCGCGCGATCAGATCCTCGACCGGCTGCGCGGCCGCGGCGCCGAGCCGTTTGACCGGACCGTTGACATGCTGGTCTCGCGCCTGCGTCGAAAACTGGCGCAGGCCAACCCGGAGGTCGAGCTGATCAGCACCGTGCGCAACAGCGGTTACTTGTTCATTGCCAATGTCGAGCCGGCCGCATGATCGGACGTCTCAGCCTGACCCGCCGCGTCGGTCTGATCGTGCTGATCGGCTTTCTGGCAAGCTGGCTTGCCATCATCACCGGATCCTTCCTGGCGCTCGGGCTGCGCGAAACCGCCGCTTTGCCCAGCCCGGCCCGGCTGGAGGCGCTGGCCCGTCTGATCGAACAGGCCCCGCCCGAAATGCGCCGCGACATTCTTTTGTCGGTGAACACCCCGCTTTTTGAAGCACAGCTTCCGGCCGAGGCACCGCCGGTCGAAACCCCAATGCGGCTGCGCCGGCCCGATGCGCTGGTGGTGCGAAGTTATTACGAGGCCCTGCCCGACCGGCCCCTGCTGGTGCTGCCGCGCACGGCGTTCCGCCCGGCGCTGAGCTCGCTCAACGCGGTGGAGTTCCAGCTTGGCCTGGCCGAGGGTGAAACGCTGATCGTCAGGACCAGCTCGCCCTTTCAGGTCGCACCGCCCGGCATGCCGGCGGGCTTTGGTGCCGGTCTTCTGGGCATTGGCATCGCGCTCATCGCCCTGATCATGCTGCACCGCGAGTTTCGGCCATTGTCGCGGCTTGCCATGGCGGTCGACAAGGTCGGCGCAACCGGCGAGCTGTCCGAGCTGCCCCCGATGCGGCCGCGCTCGCCCGAGATCCGGGCGCTGGTTGAGGCCTTCGAGCGGTTGCAGGGGCGCATTGCAACGCTGATCCGCGCCCGCATGGCCTTGGTGGGCGGGATCCAGCATGATCTGCGCAGTTTTGCAACACGGCTGCGGCTCCGCATCGACAAGATCGGCGATCTGGATGAGCGTGAGCGCGCAGCCACCGACATCGCCCATATGATCGCGCTCCTGGACGATGCGCTTCTGGCAAGCCGCGCCGGGGCCAGCGAGCTTGACGAGGAGCTGGTCGATATCGAGCCCGTGATCGCAGCCGAAGCGGCCGACCGGCACCGATCGGGGCATGCAGTCGCCCTGCACAGCACGGATGACGCGCGGCATGCCACAGTGCTGGGCGACCGGCTTGCCCTGCGCCGGATCTTTGCCAATCTCATCGATAACGCCCTGAAATATGGGCATTCCGCCAATGTCCACCTGCATGTCGAGCGGCCGGATATCGTGGTCACCGTCGATGATGACGGCCCGGGCATTCCGGCGGAGCGGCGGCAGTATCTGCTTGAGCCCTTCACCCGGCTCGACCCGTCGCGGGCCCGAACAACCGGGGGCAGCGGGCTTGGGCTCGCAGTGGTCCAGAGCCTTGTGTCGGGCCATGGCGGGCGGGTCAGCATCGATGACGCGCCAAAAGGCGGTGCGCGCCTGACCGTCAGGCTGCCGATTTTTGATCCCTGAACGCGGCGCCAAGCCGTCAAAACGCCCCCACCCGTTCTTCTGCCGCAGCGCAAAATGCGCTAGATTTTGCCGACGCATTCGGGGTGCAGGGAGCACGCAACGACCATGACAACGATTCCGGGCAACGCCACCACTTCGGCGGGGCTGGCGCAGGGCGTCAGCCGGCAGGGCGAGATCGAGTTTTCCGGCGACAGCGATTGGTATCGAGTGTCCCTGACCGAGGGCGTGATCTATCGCGTGTCGCTGTTGGGCGTGGCCGGCGACAACCGTCTCGACGATCCGATCCTGCGGATTTATGACCGCAATTCCAATCTTGTGGCGTTCAACGATGATGGCGGGCCCGGGCGCACCTCGCTGATCGAGGCGTTCGAGGCAAGTTATACCGGGCTCCATTTCTTCGAGGCGGTGGGCTCGGGCAATATGCGCGGCGATTACCGCATCCAGTTCACGATCGACCCGGCGTTCTTTCCCAATGACATTGCCGAGGGCTTTGACACGCCCACGACGCTGCGGGCCGACACCTTCCTGTCAAGCGAGCTGGAATTTGCCGGCGACCGCGACATGGTCTCGGTGCAGCTCATCGCCGGCCGCACCTATCAGATTGCTTTGGGCGCTGCGGGCGACGCGCCGCTTTCGCGCGGGCAGGTCAGGCTTTTTGCCGAGGGCGATGCGGCAACCGTTCTTGCCTCGGCGCAGATGCCGTCATCCTTTGTCGACGGGGTCATGCGCTTTACCGCATCGACGACCGGCACCTATTTCATCGAAACCAGCAGCCCGACCGTGACCACGGGCTCCTACCTGATGTCGATGTCCGTGGCGCGCGGCAGCGTCTTCACCGGTGGCGCCGACACCCAGACGCTGACCCTGGCGGGGACCTATTTTGCGCTGTCGGGCAGCGACAGCGTCATCGGCAGCGCGGCCGATGACACGATCTATGGCGGCAAGGGCAATGACGAGATCGACGCCGATGAGGGCAGCAATGTGCTCTTTGGTGGCGATGGCGCGGACATCCTGACCGGCGGCACCGCGCTCGATTCCCTTTTCGGCGGCGTGGGCGACGACACCTTGCGCGGACGCTCCGGCGCGGACCTGATGTCGGCCGGCGACGGCAATGATCGCATCTCAGCCGGCGGCGGCGATGACACGGCACTTGGCGGCGCGGGCGATGACGAGCTTTTGGGCCGCATCGGCGACGATCTGTTGCGCGGCGATGACGGCAATGACCGGCTGGTGGGCGGAACCGGCGCCGATCTGTTGGTCGGCGGCGAGGGCATCGACCTTGCCGTCTATGACGAGGCGAGCTTTGGCGTTCTGGTTGACCTGTTGTCTTTCGCGCGCAACACCGGCGAGGCCATCGGCGACCGGTTTGCAGGCGTCGAAGGCATCGAGGGGTCGCAATTTGGCGACACGCTTTACGGCGACACTGCCGATAATGTGCTGTTCGGCGGCTCCGAGGATGCCCCTGTCGGGGATGGCAACGACACCCTGATCGGGCGCGATGGCGATGACAGCCTCTATGGCGGCACCGGCGATGACCGGCTGCTGGGCGGGGCCGGCTCTGACATCCTGGCCGGAGGGCTTGGCGACGACATCCTCGATGGCGGCGAAGGCATCGACCTGGTCAGTTTTGCCGGGTTTGCCGACCGCGTCGTCTTTGACCTCTTGGTGCCCGCAAGCGGCACGGCCGAGGGCAACGACATTCTGCGCTCGATCGAGGGCATCCAGGGGGGGATCAGCAATGACGTGCTGTCGGGCGACGGGTTTGCCAACATCCTGGCCGGCGGCGCGGGGTCCGATCTGCTCAACGGGCGCGGCGGCGATGACACGCTTTATGGCGGTCTGGGGGTGGACCGGCTGTTCGGCTCGATCGGCAACGATCTGTTGCGCGGGGGCAGCGGGCCCGACACGCTGAACGGCGGCGCCGGCATCGACACGGCCGATTACGCCGACGCAACGGCGCGGGTGATCGTCAACCTGACCAATGGCGCGGCCAATCGCGGCGATGCGACAGGCGATGTCTATCTGGGCATCGAGACCTATCGCGGCTCGGCCTTTCGCGACCAGCTTATCGGCGCGGCCACCGGCGACACGCTGCTCGGAGCAGGCGACGGAGATGTCGTTCTGGGCAATGCCGGCAATGACACGCTCTTTGGCGGGGCGGGCATCGACCGTGTCGATGGCGGGGCGGGCGACGATCTTCTCTTCGGCGGGGCCGATCTCGACCTCTTGATCGGCGGGGCCGGCATCGACACCGCAAGCTATGCCGA
>JBCBKN010000324.1:0-5631 GCA_038521775.1 Pseudomonadota bacterium
CGGCCTTGCGGGGGTTTACGTTGACGTAAGGGCGCATGCAATGGCGACGTGGCGTCATGCCGCTGGATGCAGCATTTGGCCCGGGCCGGCGGCGTTGCGAATCGGGGGAGGGGGCGGGATTTGAGTATTTTTACCAAGAAGAAGCCCGGGGGGCGGTGTTCGGGGACGGTGCTTGGGCGGGGACGGTGCCTGGGATCGCGCGAGGGCGGGTCGGGCGACCGCGGCTTGGGCCCGGGCCGCGGCCGCGTCAGCGGTTGGCGCCCGGCACCCAGAGAATATCGGCCGCGCCATTTTCATTGGCAATGCGCGAGGCCACGAACATCCAATCGGACAGGCGGTTAAGATATTTCAGCGCGGCCGGGTTGACCTCCTCGCTGACGCCAAGCTCGACGGTCAGCCGTTCGGCCCGCCGGCAGACGGTGCGCGCGAGATGCAGATGCGCAGCGAGGGCCGAGCCCCCCGGCAGGACAAAGCTGCGCAGCGGCGTGAGCGCCTCGTTCATCGCGTCGATGTCCCGCTCCAGCCGGTCGACCTGGCCATCGGTCATGCGCAGCGGCACATATTCGGCCTTGGCGTCAGAGGCCATGTCAGGGCGGCAGAGATCGGCGCCGAGATCGAAGAGATCGTTCTGGATTGCGCCGAGCTGCGCGTCGAGCGCCCCCTCGGCATGCAGCCGGGCCAGCCCGAGCGTGGCATTGAGCTCATCGACCGTGCCATAGGCAGTGACCCGGGCGGAAAACTTGGCGACCCGCTCGCCATTGCCGAGCGCGGTGTCGCCGCCATCGCCGGTGCGGGTGTAGATGCGGTTCAAGACAACCATCTGCGCGCCTTATCGAAGCAGGGCGACCGCGACGATCAAGACCACCGCGATGGCCTGCAACAGTAGGCGCAACTGCATGATCTTGTTCGCGTTGCGTTTGTTGAACGCGCCGCCGCGGGCAAAGCTGCCCACACCGAACAGAAGAACGACAAGCACCGCGAAGCAGGCAATCGCCGCAAGGTAGAAGACCGGTCCATCCATCATCCTCCCTTAGCCTGCCATGCGGCGAAAGGCAAAAGATCAAACGTCGCGCAGGATCCGGTCGCGCAGATGTGTCGGCAAAAGGCAAAGCCAGCGCCCCAATTGGGCCGGCGTGGTGATGCGGTAGCGCGCGCGCGGCCGGCGCGCCTCCAAGGCCCGGATCACGGCCGCGGTCACCGCCGATGCGGGGCGTTCGAACCGGCTTTTGGGCAGGCCATCCTCAAAGAGAAGCGGGATCATCTCATCGCGGTACTCATCGCGCAGCCGGGCCGATTCCCAGCGGATCCAGCGGCTGAAATGCGCCCGGGCGTTGACCCGGAACGCCGTGTCGATGGGGCCCGGCTCGATCAGCACCGCCTCCACGCCCGAGCCTGCCAGCTCCATGCGCAGCGCATCGACCATGCCCTCGAGCGCAAATTTCGTGCCCACATAGGCGCCGCGGTAGCGCCCGGCGGTGTAGCCCAGCACCGAGGAGCAAAAGAGGAGCCGCCCCTGCCCGCGCCGCGCCATGGCCGGCAGCACATGGCCCACGATCTCCATCGGCCCGAACAGGTTGCTTTCAAAAATCGCGCGCAGGGCGGCACGCGGCAGATCCTCAACCGCGCCGGGGATCGCATAGGCGCCGTTGATGAAGACCGCATCGAGCCCGCCGGTCTCGGCCACCCGCGACTGGGCGGTTTCCACCGCATTGGCGATGCTGTCGCCATCATCGTGATCGAGCGGGAAGCTTTCGAACCCCTGGGCCAGAAGCCTGGTGCAATCGGCCTTTTTCCGGCAGGTGGCAAAGACCCGCCAGCCCCGGCGCTTGAGCGTTATGGCCGCATCGCGACCGATGCCGGAGGAGCAGCCGGTGATGAGGATGCTGCGGGTCATGCGCGCGTCATGCCCGATCTGCCGGGGTCTGTCCATCGGCTCAGCCGTTGCGGGAGCGACAGCGCGGATCGATGGCTCTGGACGCTCCGCCTCAGGTGGGCTAGCCCGGAGCATGACCGACCGCACGGAACCCGATGACACCGACAGCGCCGCGCCCGGGCGCCCTGGCCAGATCAGCGCCGAGCCGCTGCGCCGGGCATTGGGCGAGCGCTATCTGCAATACGCGCTTTCGACCATCACCGGCCGGGCGCTGCCCGATGCGCGTGACGGGCTCAAACCCGTGCACCGGCGCATCCTTTACGTGATGCAGAACCTGCGCCTGTCGCCCACCAGCCCGTTTCGCAAATGCGCCAAGATCTGCGGCGATGTGACCGGCAATTTCCACCCGCATGGCGATGAGGCGGTCTATGACGCGCTGGCGCGCATGGCGCAGGATTTTGTCATGCGCACGCCGATGGTCGACCCGCAGGGCAATTTCGGCAATATCGACGGCGACAATCCGGCCGCGCGGCGCTACACCGAGGCCCGGCTGACCGCGGCGGCCCAGGCGATGATGGACGGTCTGGCCGAGGATGCGGTCGATTTCCGCGCCAATTATGACAGCACGGATGAAGAGCCCGTGGTGCTGCCGGGCGCGTTTCCCAACCTGCTGGCCAATGGCGCGGCTGGCATCGCGGTGGGCATGGCCACCTCGATCCCGCCGCACAATCCGGGCGAGATCTGTGCCGCCGCCCTGGCGCTGATCGATGATCCCGACACGCCGCTGGAGACGCTGCTTGCGCATCTGCCCGGCCCGGATTTTCCGACCGGCGGGGTGGTGATCGAGCCCGACGCGAGCATTGCCGAGGCCTATCGCACCGGGCGCGGCGGGTTCCGGCTGCGCGCGCTCTGGCAGCGTGAGGATCTGGGCCGCGGCCAGTGGCAGATCGTGGTCACCGAGATCCCCTTTCAGGTCGCCAAGTCGAAGCTGGTCGAGCGCATTGCCGAGCTGGTCAATGACCGCAAGCTCGCAGCCCTTGCCGATGTGCGCGATGAAAGTGCCGAGGATATTCGCCTGGTGCTGGAGCCGCGCGCGCGGGGCATCGACCCGGCCGCGCTGATGGAGCAGCTTTTCCGGCTCACCGATCTGGAAACCCGCTTCCCGCTCAACATGAATGTGCTGATCGACGGGCGCCAGCCGCGGGTCTGCGGGCTGGCCGAGGTGCTGCGCGCCTGGCTCGATCATCGCCGCGAGGTGCTGCAGCGCCGCTCGCGCCACCGGCTGGGGCGGATCGCGGCCCGGCTGGAGGTGCTGGAGGGCTATATCGTTGCCTTCCTCAATCTCGACCGGGTCATCGAGATCATCCGCGGCGAGGATGAGCCCAAGCCGCTGCTGATGGCCGAGTTTGCGCTGAGCGACGCGCAGGCCGAGGCGATCCTCAACATGCGGCTGCGCAACCTGCGGCGGCTCGAAGAGATGGAGCTGCGCCGCGAGCGCGATGCGCTGATCGCCGAGCGGGCGGAGCTGACGGCGTTGCTGGACGATCCGGCCGCGCAATGGGACCGGATCCGCGCCGAGATCGGCAAGATAGCCGACGCGTTCGGCGCCCCGCCCGACCGGCGCGGGCGGCTTGGGCCCGATCGCCTGACCGCGCTGAAGGCCGAAGGCCACCCGCAGGGCGGGCGCTGCACCGCCTTTGCCCAGGCGCCGGAACTGGACGAGGCCAGCGCCGAGACGCTGGTGGAGCGCGAACCGGTCACCATCCTGTGCTCGCAGATGGGCTGGATCCGCGCCATGAAGGGGCATGTGCCGCTCGACACCGCCTTTAAGTTCAAGGATGGCGACGGCCCGGCCTTTGCCTTCCATGCCGAGACCTCGGACCGGCTGATCCTGGCCGCTTCGACGGGGCGGTTCTTCACGCTGCCGGCCGATCGTCTGCCGGGCGGGCGCAGCATGGGCGAGCCGGTGCGCCTGATGATCGATCTGCCGCAGGAGGCGCGGATCGTGACGCTGTTTGCGCTCGACCCCATGGCGAAACTGCTGGTGGCCGCAACCGATGGCAATGGCTTTGTCGTCCCGGCCGGCGAGGTGGCCGCGCAGACCCGCACCGGCAAGGCCGTGTTGAACCCCGGCCCGGGCGCTGCATTGGCAAAGGTGCATCCGGTTGCAGGCGACCATGTCGCGGTGGTCGGGCAGAACCGCAAGATGCTTGTCTTCCCGCTGCAGGAGCTTCCCGAAATGGCCCGCGGCAAGGGGGTCCGCCTGCAAAAATACAAGGATGGCGGGCTGTCGGATGTCGTGACGCTGGATCTGGCCCAGGGCCTTTCCTGGCCCGACAGCGCCGGCCGCACCCGCCGCGAGCCGGATCTGAGCGAATGGCTGGGCAAGCGCGGCACGGCCGGGCGCATGGCCCCGCGCGGCTTTCCGCGCGACAACCGCTTTGAACCGGGCAACGCCAAGCCGGGCTGAGCCGCGCCTCCTCGGCCGTGCTCCCGCTGGCCCGTCCGGCAAGGCCGCCCGACGCACCGGTTTTGTACGCCGGCTCTGGACTTCGGCGAATTCGCCTCCTACAGCTTGACCCAATAGCTGCGAAACCTGTGGGTGGGGGCGTGGCGAGGGGGAAACGTTTATGCGATTTGGCGCGCGTGGGCTTGCCCTTGCGGCAGGCGTGCTTGGATGTGTGATGGCAGGAGACCCGTCACACGCGGCGACAGTAAAGTTCGACACGTTGCCGGTGCAACAGCTCTCCAACAGTTTCGAGGAAAAGGGTGTCCGGATCCGCGGCAATGGCGATCTGGGCAGCTTTGGCTTGGCGGGCATTCACCTGGCCGACAGCGGCGCCTCCTTTGCGCAAAAGCTGGTCTTTCGGACCGGGCAGGAGTTCTACCCCGTCAGCATCAAAATCGTCGGGCTGGGCACAAAGCTCATGCGCGGGGGCAGCTTCGTGCCCTATGAGAACCTGAAGATCCGCGCGTTTCGCAACGGCAAGCGGGTGTTCTGGGACCGGTTCTATGCCGGGGATCCCGGCGAGGTCAGCTATTTCCGCCTGCCCGAGGCCGTGGGCCCGGTGGACCGGCTGGTGATCTCCTCGATCATGCCTGACGACCCGTCAGACTGCATCACCGCGCCCTGCGGGAATTTCAACATCGACAATGTGCGCCTGGCCCGGTCAGCCCGCATGGGCCTCACTGAGGCCGCAGCGCCGGTTCCCGTGCCCCTGCCGGCGCCGGGCCTTTTGCTGTTGGGCGCGCTGGCCGCCCTGGGGCTTGCCGCGCGGCGCCGCCGGGTGATGCGGCGGTAGATGCCTGCCGGCCCTGGCCGGCCGGCAGCATGGACAGGATGGCCGCGCAGGGTGATACTCCGACCCGCAGACCGGCTCAAAGAAGGGGCCAGAATACGGGGCCCAAAGGCGGGCCCTAAAACCGGCGCCCCGGGGGAAGATCGAATGAGCTACGCTTCCGCACGCAGCATCGACGCGCTTGACATTCCCGTCATCGACATCGGGCCGCTGCGCGACGGGTCCGACCCGGACGGTGTGGCCAAAGCGCTCCACCGCGCCAGCCGCGAGGTGGGGTTTCTCTACGTCTCGGGCCATGGGATTCCCGAGGCCCGGCTAAAGGCCGCCCGCGACACGGCCCTGGACTTCTTTCGCGGCGATGCCGCGGTCAAGGAAAGCGTGGCGATCAGCGCCAAGCATCGCGGCTGGCTGGCCGCGGGCGGGGCCAAAATGCAGGACGATGCCAAGCCCGATTTGAAG
>JBCBKN010000325.1:0-5592 GCA_038521775.1 Pseudomonadota bacterium
ATCGTCCTGGCGCGCACCATCACGGTGCGCTTTGATGCATCGACGGCCAGCGATCTGCCCTGGAGCTTTGAGCCCGTGGCCCGCGAGATGGAGATCCGCATCGGCGAGACCGGTCTTGCCTTTTACGAGGCGACCAATCACGGAACGCAGCCCATCGCCGGCACGGCCGCCTTCAATGTCGCACCCTTCACCGCCGGGCTCTACTTCACCAAGATCGCGTGCTTTTGCTTTGAGCGTCAGGTGCTTCTGCCCGGCCAGACGGTGCACATGCCGGTGAGCTTTTATGTCGATCCCGACCTTGTCGAGGATGCCGAAACCGAAGGCCTGCGCGAAATCACGCTTTCTTATGCATTTTATCGCGACGATGCGCCCACCGACGACGAGCTTGCCGATGCGGCAACCATCAATGAGACGCTGAACTGAGCCCCGGATCCTGCCACCGCCAATTTCTGGCCCCCGGGGGGCCACGAGCCGCGGAGAACCCCCATGGCGCATGAAAAGAACCACGACTATCACATCCTGCAACCCAGCATCTGGCCCTTCATCGGTGCGCTCAGTGCGTTTGTCATGCTGTTCGGTGCGGTGCTGTACTTCCATGGCAACGGGCCATGGGTGCTGCTGATCGGCCTTGCCGGCGTCCTGTACACGATGTTCTGCTGGTGGTCGGATGTTGTGGCGGAAAGCCGCGCGGGCGATCACACGCCGGTGGTACAGATCGGCCTGCGCTATGGCGTGATCATGTTCATCGCCTCGGAGGTGATGTTTTTTGCCGCCTGGTTCTGGTCCTTCTTCAAGAACGCGCTCTACCCGATGGATGCGGTCGACAACACCTGGCCTCCCCCCGGGATCGAAACGTTCGACCCCTGGCATCTGCCCCTGATCAACACGCTCATCCTGCTCTTGTCGGGCTGTGCGGCGACCTGGGCGCATCACGCGTTGGTGCATGGCAATGACCGCAAGGGGCTGATCAATGGCCTTATCATCGCGATCGGGCTCGGCGTGCTCTTCACCATCACCCAGGCCTATGAATACAACCACGCCACGTTCAGCTTCTCGGGCAATGTCTATGGCGGGAATTTCTTCATGGCGACCGGCTTTCACGGCGCGCATGTGATCATCGGGACCATCTTCCTGGCGGTCTGTCTGGCCCGGGCCTTGAACGGGCATTTCACCCAGGAGAAACATATCGGCTTTGAGGCCGCCGCCTGGTACTGGCATTTTGTCGATGTGGTGTGGCTCTTCCTCTTCGCGTCGATCTATATCTGGGGCGCCTAGCCCAATACCGCGACATGAGCGGCGGGCAGGCCGGCCCGCCCTCTGACAGGGGCGAGCGGCGATGCGACGCCATCTTTTCGTGCTGCTGATCGGTGGTCTGGGCGCCGCCCTGCTGATCGGGCTGGGCGTCTGGCAGTTGCAGCGCCTGGCCTGGAAGGAGGGCATCCTGGCCGACATCGCCGAGCGGATGGATGCGGCGCTGCCCAGCCTGCCCGATCTGCCCAGCGAAGACGCGCATGAATACCGGCTTGTGACCCTTTCCGGCGACATCGCACCGGCAGAGCTGCACGTGCTCACCTCTGCCCGCCCCGAGGGCGCCGGTTACCGCATCATCTCCCCCTTCACCCTGGCCGATGGGCGCCGCCTGCTGCTCGACCGCGGCTTTGTCCCCCAGGCGGAAAAAACCACCCGCCGCACGGGCGGGCCGGCCGAAATCACCGGCAATCTGCTCTGGCCCGACGAAACCACCGGCTACACGCCCGAGCCAGACCCGCGCCGCAACATCTGGTTTGCCCGCGAGGTGCAGACGATGGCCGCGGCCCTTGAGACCGAGCCGGTGATGCTGGTCGCACGCTCCAAAACCGGCGACGGCATTCGCCCGCTGCCGGTCAGCGTCAACATCCCCAACGATCATCTTGAATATGCCATCACCTGGTTCGGGCTGGCCGCGGGATGGTCTGGAATGACGCTGCTTTTCCTCCTGCGCGGCCGGCGTGCCGCAAAACCGCTGGAATCCCGGGCCGCACGGCACTAAGGATCCATTGGAGAGGTGTTCGATGCACTACGTCTCGACGCGTGGCACCGCGCCGGTGCTCGACTTTCAGGATTGCATGCTGGCGGGGCTGGCCCGCGATGGCGGGCTCTATGTGCCGCAGGCATGGCCCAGCCATGCGCCGGAGGTCTTTCGTGACCTGCGCGGGCTGAGCTACGAGGACACCGCGCACCAGATCATGCGCCCCTTCATCGGCGATGCCTTCCGCGGCGAGGATCTCGCCGGCGCCATCGACCGGGCCTATGCCGGTTTCGGGCATGCCGCGCGCTGCCCGCTCGTCCAGCTCGGCGACAATGACTGGATGCTGGAGCTGCATCACGGCCCGACCCTGGCCTTCAAGGATGTGGCGCTGCAGCTTGTCGCGCAGCTTTTCGAGCTTGCGCTGACCCGGCGGTACCGGCGGGTCACAATCGTCGGGGCGACCTCGGGCGACACTGGCTCGGCCGCGATCGAGGCGTTTCGCGGACGCGACACCGCGGATGTCTTCATCCTCTATCCCAACGGGCGGGTGTCTGAGGTGCAGCGGCGTCAGATGACCACGCCGGATGCGCCCAATGTGCATGCCCTGGCCATCGACGGGGATTTCGACACCTGCCAGGCGCTGGTCAAGGCGATGTTTGCCGATGAGCCGTTTCGCGATGAGGTCGGGCTGGCCGCGATCAACTCGATCAACTGGGCCCGGGTTCTGGCCCAAACGGTGTATTTCGTGACCGCGGGTGTCGCGCTGGGCGCGCCCGATCGGCCGGTCAGCTTTGCCGTGCCGACGGGCAATTTCGGCGACATCTTTGCGGGCTATGTGGCCAAGCGCATGGGTCTGCCGATCGACCGGCTGCTCATCGCTACCAACCGCAACGACATCCTGCACCGCACGCTGCAGACCGGCGCGCATGAAAAGGCCGGTGTGACACCGACGGTCAGCCCGTCGATGGATATCGAGGTCAGTTCGAATTTCGAGCGGCTGCTCTTTGACCTGGCCGGGCGCGACGGCGAGGTGGTGGCCGCACAGATGGACGATCTGCGGCATCGCGGCGGCTTTCGGCTTTCCAATGCGGCGATGACGCAATTGCTTGCCGAGTTCGACAGCGCGCGGACGGATGAGGCAGAGACCAATGCCGCGCTGCGCATGACGCTCGCGGCAACCGGGCAGCTCGTCTGCCCACACACCGCCGTCGGCCTGCATGCCGCGACGACCAGGCGGGGCGATCCCGCGGTTCCGATGGTCACCCTGGCCACGGCGCATGCGGCGAAATTTCCCGATGCGGTGGAGGCGGCGACCGGCATCCGCCCGGCCCTGCCCCCGCGGCTTGCCGGCATCATGACCGCGCCTGAGCGCATCACGGTGCTGCCGGGCGAGCTCGGCGCGGTGCAAAGCTGGATCCGGGAGCAGCGCAGGTGACAATCCTCACCCACAGGCTCGACAACGGCCTTCGCATCATCACCGAGAACATGCCCAGCCTGCAATCGGCAGCACTGGGGGTGTGGGTTCTTGCCGGCGGCCGCGACGAGGAGCCGGCCGAAACCGGCGTGGCGCATTTTCTGGAGCATATGGCCTTCAAAGGCACCGCGCGCCGCTCGGCCCGGGCGATTGCCGAAGAAATCGAGGATGTCGGCGGATATCTGAACGCCTATACCTCCAAAGAAATGACGGCCTATTACGCCCGCGTGCTGGGCGCCGATGTTCCGCGCGCGCTCGATCTGGTCGCAGACATCGTGCTCAACCCAGCCTTTGCCGAAGAGGAAATCGCGCTGGAGCGGGGCGTGATCCTGCAGGAGATCGGACAGGTCAACGACACGCCCGATGATGTGATCTTCGACTGGCTGCAGGAGGTCGCCTATCCCGAACAGTCCTTCGGGCGGCCGATCCTGGGCCCGGCCAGGGTGGTGCGGCAACTGGGGCATGCGGCGCTGACGGGCTTTACCGCTCGGCATTACGCGCCGGACCGCATGATCCTCTCGGCCGCCGGTGCGGTCGATCACGAGGCGATCTGCCGGCTTGCCGAAGAGCTCTTCGGCGCGTTGCCCTCGGCACCGGCGCGCGCGCCGCAGCCTGCCCGGTTTTCCGGCGGAGAGCGGCGCGAGATCAAGCCGCTCGAACAGGCGCATTTTGCGCTCTCGCTGGAGGCGCCGGCCTATCGCGACGCCGATCTTTACGCGGCCCAGCTGCATGCAACGGCGCTGGGCGGCGGCATGTCCTCGCGGCTTTTTCAGGAGGTGCGGGAGCGGCGGGGCCTGTGTTACACGATCCACGCCCAGGCGGCGGCCTATGCCGATACCGGGCATCTGACCATCTATGCCGGCACCGGTGCGGAGGATCTGGCCGAACTCGTCGCCGTCGTGGCCCAGGAGCTGGGGGCGGCGGTTGACGGGCTGAGCGCGGCCGAGCTCGCGCGCGCGCGGGCGCAGATGAAGGCGGGCCTCTTGATGGGGCTCGAATCGCCCTCGGCCCGCAGCGAGCGGATGGCCCGGATGCTGTCGATCTGGGACCGGATGGTCCCGGTTGAGGAGGTGGTCGAGGCCATCGACGCGGTGACCCTGCCGCATTTGCGCGAATATTCGGCCCGGCTTTTGAACGGAGTGCCGGCCGTGGCCCTCTACGGCCCGGTTGAAAGCGCGCCGCATCACACCGAACTTGCCGAGCGCCTGACTGCCTGACGCGATGGCGATGCATCTTCTCAAACGTCCGCGCTTGCGCATCGAGACCGAACGGATGTATCTGCGCCCGCCTGAGCGTGAGGATCACGCGCATTGGGCGACGCTGCGGCGCGAGGGCGAGGCCTATCTGAAGGGGTGGGAGCCGGTCTGGTCGCGCGACCATCTCTCGGCTCGGGCGTTTCGCAACCGCGTGGCCTGGGCGCGCACCGCAATCGAGAGCGATCGCGCCCTGCCGGTGTTTCTGTTTCGCCGCTCCGATGACGCGCTTTTGGGGGCGCTGACGCTCGACAATATGCGCCGCGGGCCCTCGCAATCGGGCACGGTCGGCTATTGGCTGGGCGAGCCGCACACCCGGCAGGGATACATGACCGAGGCGCTGACCGCCCTGGTCCATCACGCGTTCCAGATGCTGGATCTGAGCCGGATCGAGGCGGCCTGCCTGCCCGAGAACCGCGCCTCGCGCCGGCTTCTGGAACGGGTCGGGTTCAAGTATGAGGGCGTCGCCCAGGCCTATCTGCAGATCAACGGCCGCTGGCGGACCCATGTGCTTTACGCCATTTTGCGGCATGACCGCCGTGGCCCCAGCGAAGCGGGCTGACCCGACAGTGCAGCGCCGCGCGGCCCGAGACGCAGAATGATCCCAACTCAGCGGCATCTTTTCGACATTCCGCCCGAGGTCGCCTATCTCAACTGCGCCTATATGTCGCCGCTGATGCATGATGTGGTGGCCGCAGGCGTCGATGGTTTGCGCCGGAAATCCCGCCCGTGGACGATCTCATCGCCCGATTTCTTTTCCGGGCCCGAAGAGGGGCGCAGTCTCTTTGCCCGCATTGTGGGCAGCGACGCCGATGCGGTGGCCGTGGTGCCCTCGGCCGCCTACGCGCTCGCATTGG
>JBCBKN010000326.1:0-5560 GCA_038521775.1 Pseudomonadota bacterium
CGAGGCAAGCCCGCCCGACAGCATCGCTGCCAGTTCCGCGTTCACCTGGCGGCCGATCCTCAACAACAGCCAGGCCGCGCATATCGTCCATGAGACCGTCAACCGTCGCATCGCCATGGAAGCCGAGCACGGCACGCCGATTTTTCAGCAAAACGGCACGGTCAATGGATGGAACGCCCATTGGGAGGTCACCAACGGGTTCGACTTCAGCCGCGTCGATGGGCTGGACGGAGCGGCCTGGGAGAACCTGACGCTCGATCCCAACAGCGCCTCGGGAGAGGGCATCGTCTGGAACACCAATCCCAACGACACCTACCAGGAACAGCCCAACTACAACGTAACCCATCTGGCCTATATCCAGCGCATCGCGCCGATGGCCTACAGCTTCGAGATCGAGGCGGGCGAGACCGGAAACTACTATGTCGGCCTGCGCATGATCAAACCGGAGACGCCGCTGCATGCCGATCGGGTCAATGATGTTTGGGTCGGGGTTTCGGAGGGGCTGCCGAGCTGGAACAACAAGCGCGCCTATGCCGAGGACACATCGACCTTCAACTGGTCCAAGGTCTTTTTCAACGGGCGCGGTTCGGAGCGGTCCGATCGCAGGGATTCGGTGATCCGCGAAGAAGAGTTTCATTGGACGACCTGGGGCCCGACCGTGGGCTCCATCCCGTTTCACCGCGTGCGGTTCGACGATCCCGGCACCTATACGCTTTATGTCGGCGCCCGCTCGGCCCTGGTCGGCATCGACCAGATCCAGCTTTTTCACCAAAGCGAGCTGACCGCCAACGGGACGAGCATCGCCGAGAACTTCCAGGCCATGGAGGCCACCCTGCCCGCCCCGGCGCCGACACCGACGACCGGCAAGATCCAGGGCTTCTTCTTTGTCGATGGCGATGGCGACGGGGTGCGTGACGCGCCGCCGACCGACCCCGCAGCGGTCAATCGCACTGTCGAGCTGCGCCTTGACGGCGCCCTGATCGGCACGACCACCACCAATGCCAACGGGCGCTACCGGTTTGAGGATCTGGAACCCGACAGCGGCTATCAGGTGCGGTTTTACCATATCGAGGGCGACAAATTCAGTCCCACCGGCGGCCAGACCGTGGGCAGTGGCGGCAATCTCAACACCGCCAGCCTCACTGTCGGGGCCGGTGAAACCGTGAACAATGTCAATGCGATGCTGGTCGCCCCGCCAGTGTTGAAGGCCCCGCAGGGCACCCCCTATTACAAGGCCGTCAAAACCGCGGACGGCCATCGCTTCAAGTTTCAGATCGAGGATGCGGGCACGGACCCCGCCGGCAAATGGTCCTATGTCGCCGCGCCGGATGCCCAGAACAACCAGACCGGGTTTCAGGGCAGCGGCTATTACGTCTATGGCACGCCGAACCCGCCCCTTTTTCGCAACGGGGTGATCGACGAGGAGATCCTCACCTACACGATCTATGTTCCCGAAGGCGCCGAGGGCATCTACAGCTTCCGCACCCGCGTGTCGCGCGACGGCAAGGCCGAAAGCGACAAGGAAAACGACCTGTGGCTGAATTTCGGCAAGGTGGGCCAGGTCGCGGGGATCGACGGCTTTCTCTCCGGCCTTGACGGGTCGCATCCCGAGCCGACCAGCAAGGGCTACATCAAGGTCTATGGCGGCCCGAACAATGGCAGCTGGGGTCATGCCACATTTCTGGACGGCGCGCCGGGCAACAAACCCGTCAAGCTCGAGATCACCGAGGCAGGCTATTATCAGGTGCTGATCGCCGGACGCTCGGAGGGCTTTCATGTCGACAGCTTCGAGCTTTACACCGGCTCCAATCCCGCGGACAGCGTGAATGACAGCCCGATCAGCTCGATCGGCGGCCCGGACGCGGCCGATGACAGCTTCACCGTCACCGCCGACGGAGGCGTGGTCAAACTCAACGTGCTGGCCAATGACAGCGATGCCGAGACCGCACGCTCGGATCTGAGCCTGGTCGCTGTCGGCGATGCCGATAAGGGCACCGCGACCATCGTGCGATCGAAGATCTTCTACAAGCCCGACAAGGGCGCAAGGGGCAGCGACAGCTTCACCTACACGGTCGAGGATGAGGATGGGAACCGGAGCGTCGCCACCGTCGATATCGACATCGACACAAGCGGCGTGCTGATCGGGCGGATGGAAACCGGCACGGTGAGCATCACCCAGACCAAGGCGGGCGCCTGGGTCAATGTGCGCTTTGCCGAAGCCATCGAGAACGCTGTGGTCGTCGTGGGGCCGGCCAGCACGAACGCGAACGCGCCGGTCATCGCCGGGGTGCGCAATCTGACCGATAAAGGCTTTCACATCCAACTCGACGAGTGGGATTATGACAACGGCATCCACCAGCTTGAAACGCTGAGCTGGATGGCCGCCTCCGCCGGCAGTCACAAGCTCGCCGACGGCACGGTGGTGCAGGCGGGCACAGTGACCACCGAGAACCAACGGACCGTGACCGCCAGCTTTGATGACAGCTTTGCGGCCACACCGCTGGTGTTCGCGCAGGTCACCTCGGACAATGATCCAAGCGCGGTGACGACCCGGCTTCAGGATGTGGGGACCGATAGTTTCAGGCTGCGCCTTCAGGAGGAGGAGGCCGCCGACGCCCAGCACGCGACCGAGGAGATCAGCTGGATCGCGGTGGAAAACCGCAGCAGCCTCGCCTTCAGCCATGCCGGCACGTTCGACACCGATGAGACCTGGGCAAAGGTGAAGACCGGGGCTCCGACGCCGACCGAGGTCTTTCTGGCCGACATGCAGACCATGAACGGCACGGACACCGCCGCCCTGCGTTATCAGGAGCGGCCCAATGGACGCGTGGTGGCCGTTCAGGAGGAGCGCTCACGCGACACTGAGCTTAACCATGCGCTTGAGACGGTGGGCTATCTGGTCGGCGAAAGCGGCGGTTTCGATCTTTACGGGTGAGGCGGCGCTGGCCCTGGAGCGGCAGCGCGTGACGTCGCGGCGCTTGGCGTGGTGGCATATGGGGCGACACATGGGGCGACACTGTCTGAGGCGAAGAGAATGAGGCCGAGTGCATCAGGCAAAGCACATAAGGCTGTGCGCATGAGGCAGAGCACATAGGCCGGAGCGTATGACGCGGAGCGCGTAAAGCCGTAGGCGTAACGAGGGCGCCGGGCCGCCGCGCCATGCGACCGACCGGCAGCCTTGGTCACCTGCCAGAGATCGCCGGGCCGAGCGCGGGGAAGCGAACGATGCGATACGTGCCGAGCGAGGCATCCTCGCCGCCATTCAGCACAGGCGAGCGGTGCAGCTCATTGATCGTGGCATAGACATAGCCGTCCACGCCCATGGCAAACCCGTCGGGCCAGGGCAGGTTCTCATCGGACTGGAAGAGCACCTCATAACTGCCATCTGGCTTGGTCACTCCGATGGCATTGTCGGTCATCGCGGTGATGTAGACATTGCCCGCAGCATCCACGGTCGAGCCGTCAGAGATCGGCTTGTCGCCATAGCGCTCGACCCGGGCTTCGAGCTCGGCATCGCTGAGGCTTTCATCCAGCAGATCGGTGGTGCGCAGCCGGTACATGGCGCTGCCGGTCATCGGCGCGAAATAGACCCAGCTGTTGGTGGGGTCGATCGAGATCGGGTTGATGCCGATCTTGGCCGGATTGCCGCCCAGCAGGATCTCGCGCCCGTCGATGACCATCGGCGTGTCTTCTGCGGCGGTGAATTGGCTGCCCTCCAGCACGCGGCGGGCCCGGCCGGTCTCCATATCGATCACGATGATGGCCGCGTCGACATGATTGGCGGTGTCGGAGATGTAGATCGCCTCATGCTCACGGTCGACCGCCAGATCGTTCAGGAACGAAAACGGCCGCGCCACCGGGGCACCGATATAGTAGATCGCGTGGAGTTCTTCGGTCCGGGTGTTCCAGCCGACAACGCGGCCGGTCTGGTTCTCGCCCTGCCCGTCGAGCATCCACAGGATGCCCTCGCGGTCGGCGCGCAGCCCCAGCACACCGTTGAGCCCGTCGCCATCCTCGACCGGTGCACGGGCCCAGGCTTCGGTCGGATAGGGCTTGGTGCTGCCATCCGGCATCACCTCCACCACCCGCAGTTCTGGCCCGTAGAACTCATGCACCGACATGAACATCCGCCCGTCGGGGGCGATGGCCAGATTGCCGGGCGGCGTGTCCCTGGGAAACTCGAGATAAACCTCCAGCCCGTCCGCGGCGGCGGATGTCGCCAATGTCAACGCGGCGGCGAGCGCCACAAGATGCTGCTTCATGCGTTCCTCCTCTTATGTTGACGGCACCCTAGAAAGCTGAAACCCTCTCGCCCAGACCCGGGATCCTGAACTCACCATTCGAAAAGCTCGAATGTACGGCATTGACGATCTGAGAACCTTCGTCACCATCGCCGAGACCGGCGGCGTGACGGCCGGCGCGCGCCGCATCGGAATTGCACCAGCCACGGCCAGTCACCGCCTTGGCAAACTCGAGGCGGCCCTGCAGCTCACCTTGTTCCATCGCAACAGCCGGGTGATGCGTCTGACGGCCGAGGGCCAGGTCTTCTTTGACCGGGTGCAGCCAATTCTGACCGATCTGAGTCAGGCCGAACGCGATGCCGGAAGCGGCGCGGCGGAGCTGTCGGGCAATCTGCGCATCACCATGTCGCCTTGGATCCTGTCGCGCTTCATCCTGCCCACCTTACCCGCGTTCCAGCGCGCGCATCCCCGGCTGACCTTTGAGTTTCTGGCGGTCGATCGCTACGTATCGCTTGCCGCTGAAGGCCAGGATTGCGCGATCCGCGTCGGCCAACTTGAAGACAGCGGCCTTGTCGCCCGCAAGCTCAGCGAGAATGAGCGGATCATCTGCTCAGCGCCCGGCTTTCTGAAGCGGCACGGCCCGTTTGGGGATGCCGACGCGCTCATGACAGCCCCATGGGTCAACCTGCCCTGGCAGCGACGCCTTGCAGTCAAGGATGCCAAGGGTCGCCGGCGCGATATCGCGGCGCTGAGCGCGATCCTGGTGTCGAACTCCGACATGCTGACCGAATGTGCGATCCAGGGCCTGGGCCTTGCGATAAAGTCGCGGCTGGCCGTGCAAAGCGAGCTGCAGGACGGCCGGCTCGTCGAGGTCTGCCCCGGCATCTTGTGGGAACCGTCCGCGCCGATCTGGTTCGTCTTCTCGCCCGAAGCGCGCGCCGGGCAGAAAACCAGGCTCTTTGGCGACCTGGCAACCCGTGCGTTTCAGAAGGGCCTGTCGAACCTCTAAAACCGCGTCATCGACTTGACCGGCGAAACCCGCCGGCGCCGGCCATAGGCAATCCAGCGAAGGGTCTCGCTCCAAGAACACTGACTTGCTCAGGCGGCCCACACCGACACTGGTCGCGCCACTTGGATTTGGCTCGCGCAAACATGTGCTTCTGCAATGACCAAGTCATGGGAATGATCATGGTGCCGGCAGAGGGCATAGAACAGGCATATCTTGTGGTGTCATCCGCGGTCATGTTATCTCGGCGTAGTACGTATCAACCAGTTTTCAATGACAAAGCCAGATCACCACCTTGCATCCTATCTCACCC
>JBCBKN010000327.1:0-5557 GCA_038521775.1 Pseudomonadota bacterium
GCTCGCCGGTCGAGCAGAGCCGCGCAGGCTGGTCCTTTGCCGCATAGATCGCGGCAAGATCGCTGCGATGCGGCCCCGTCAGACTGCGCCCGGCGGCCCGGTCGCGGTCGCGTCCCCGGGCCAGTGCCGCAACAAAATGCACCGAAAGCTGTTGCGCGGCATCCTCCCAGGGCGCATCCGGGTCCGGCACGGGCAGGTCGCCATCGGGATGCTCCAGCGCCAGATGGGCCCGGGGAAAGGCGCTGGGGCTGGCCCCGCCGCCCGCGCTCTCCTGCGCCGCGGTCAGCCGCGTGATGGCATGGGCGCGGTTGAGCTCGATCTCGGCGCCTGCGCGGGCCATCTGCGCCTCCAGCGCGCCGTACCATCGCGGATCGCGCACATCCTCTTTCAAGAGGCGGTTGCGCTCGCGCATTGTCTTTTCGTACTGGATCGCCGCCTCGGCATGCCCGGGGCGAAAGCTCATCGCGATCCGGTCGAGAAAGCGGCGCCGTTCGACCGCCCCACCGCTCCACAACCGGTCCATCGCCGGTGTCAGCCACAAGACCCGGACCAGCCGGCCAAGTGCCACCTGCGCGGCGGGCTTGCCGTTGATCTGCTGTTGACGGCTGGAGGAGACGGCCTGGCCGGCCTCGGCCTTGAGGGTGATGTCCTGTCGCTGGCCGCGCAGCCGCAGCGCCGCCCCGATGCGCCAGCCGATGCCGTCGGGCCGGCGCGGCAGCTCATCGGAGCCTGCGCCGCGCAGCCCCCGCCCGGGCGAAAGCATCGAGACCGCCTCCAAGAGATTGGTCTTTCCCGCGCCGTTCGGGCCAAAGAGCAGCACCGCGCGGCCGCCTGTGTCGATCTCGGCCCGGCGGTAGGAGCGAAAGAGCGACAGGCTCAGCGTGTCGAGCATGGCCGGGTTGCCCGCAGCCTCCACCGGCCCGGCCAGATCGCCCGCCGGGTCCGCGATCACACCCGCATCGGCATGACGACATAGACCGCGCTTTCGTCATCGCCTTCGCGCACCAGCGTGGGGTGGTTCATGGTGTCGAACAGAAAGACCGCATTCTCGCGGTCAATCTGTCCTGCAATTTCAAGAAGATACTTGGCGTTGAAGCCGATTTCGAGCGGGGTTGCGTCATAGGCCACGGCAAGCTCTTCGCTGGCCGCCCCGCTGTCGGGTGCGTTGACCGACAGGGTCAGCCGGTCCTCCTCCAGGCTCAGCTTGACCGCCCGCGACCGCTCGGTCGAGACAGTGGCGACCCGGTCGACGGCCCGCGCAAACTCCGACGCGTCGACCTCCATGCGGTTGGGATTGGCCGCGGGGATCACGCGCCCATATTCGGGGAACGCGCCATCGATGACCTTGGAGGTGAGGGTGACCTCGGGCGTTGCAAATCGGATCTTGGTGGCGGAGACCGAAACAGCGATCTGCGCCTCGTCATCGTCGAGCAGTTTGCGCAGCTCGCCCACCGTCTTGCGCGGCACGATCACACCGGGCGCGGTCTCGGCGCCCTCGGGCAAATCCGCGTCGATCCGGGCCAGCCGGTGGCCATCCGTGGCTACACAGCGCAGCTGCTTGGTCTCGCCCGCATCGGTGACATGCATGTAGATGCCGTTGAGGTAATAGCGCGTCTCTTCCGTGGAAATGGCGAATTTTGCCTTGTCGAACAGCCGCCGCAGCAGCGGTGCGGGGGCCGCGAAATTGCACTCATATTCCGAGCTTGCCATGATCGGGAAATCCTCCCGCGGCAGGGTGGCCAGCGAGAACCGCGACCGCCCCGCGGTGACGTCCAACCGGGCCGCCGCGGCATCCTCGGCCAGATGCACCTGCGCGCCGTCGGGCAGCTTGCGGACGATCTCGTAAAGCGTGTGGGCCGAGGCCGTGGTGCTGCCCGCCTGTTCGACCAGCGCCGGTATCCGGTCGACAACCTCAATGTCGAGATCGGTGGCCCGAAAGCTCACCTCCGCCCCCTCCGCCTCGATCAGCACATTCGACAGGATCGGGATGGTCGTGCGCCGCTCGACCACGCTTTGGGCATGGCCCATCGCCTTCATCAACGCGCTGCGCTCGATGCTGACCTTCATTGCGCCCTGCCCTCACTGCCTCTTTCCCATGCAGCACATGGGGGAGGTCGAGCCTAGATCATTGACGGGCAGGGTCAATATAGCGCGGGTGCAGCAACAAGGACAGCGCGGGCCGGAACCGCCCTGACCCCCCAGAAAAAGCCCCGCCTCAGGCCTCCAGCATACGCCGCAACAGCTCCAGATCCTCGGCAAGCCCGCTGTCGGTCTGGCGCAGCTCCTCAATGCGCTTGAGCGCATGCACCACCGTGGAGTGATCACGCCCGCCAAAGCGCCGCCCGATCTCGGGCAGGCTTTTGGAGGTCAGCTGCTTGGCCAGGAACATCGCGATCTGGCGGGGCCGCGCCACCACACGGGCGCGGCGCGCCGACAGCATGTCGGTGACCTTGACATTGTAATGCTCGGCGACCTTGCGGATGATCTCCTCGATGGTGAGCTTGCGGTCCGAGGCGCGCAGGATGTCGGCCAGGCTCTCCTGGGCCATGTCGAGATTGATCCGCCGCCCCACCAAGCTGGCAAAGGCAAAAAGCCGGGTCAGCGCACCCTCCAGGATGCGGACATTCGAGTTGATCCGGTGGGCAAGAAATTCCAGCACGCCCGAGGCAAGCTGGGTGTCGGGATGCTGGCGCAGATAGGCCTCGGCCTTGGAATGCAGGATGCCCAGCCGCAGCTCGTAATCAGTGGGGTGGATGTCGACCACCAGCCCCCATTGCAGGCGCGAGCGGATGCGCTCCTCCAGCCCTTCCATGTCGCCGGGGCTGCGGTCGCCCGAGATCACGATCTGTTTGCGCTGCTCGACCAGCGCGTTGAAGGTGTGAAAAAACTCCTCCTGCGTGCTGTCCTTGCCGCCAATGAACTGAACATCATCGACCATCAGCACATCGACCGAGCGGAAGATCTGTTTGAAGCCCAGCATGTCTTTGAAGCGCAGGCTTTGCACGAATTTATACATGAACTGTTCGGCAGAGAGGTAAATCACCTTGCGGTTGGGGTCCCCGGCCTGCAGTTCCCAGGCGATGGCCTGCATCAGATGGGTTTTGCCCAGCCCCACCCCGCCATAGAGAAAGAGCGGGTTGAACGCGACATCGGCGCTTTCGGCCACGCGGCGCGCGGCGGCATGGGCAAGCTCATTGGGCTTGCCGACAATGAAGCTGTCAAAGGTCAGCCGCGGGTCGAGCGGGGTGCCGGGCAACTCGGCGGCCGGTTCCGCAGGTGCTTTGAGTTGCGTTGCTGGGAGGGAATTTTGCGCGGCGGGGTTTGACACGGCGCGGGTCGCGGCCTCTCCGGTCCGGGCCCCATTGCCCGCCGATGCGGCGCCAACGCGACCGGCTGTTGAGCCGCCGGGGCCGCCATAGGGGCGTTCCCTGCCGCTGCCATTGGCGGTGTCTGCGGATCGGTGTGCGGCCGATGCGGGCGATGTGGCCGACACGGGCGCGGCACTGATGGCGCTGCCCGGCTGCACCACAATGTCAAAGGCGATCTCCTTGGGCTTTTGCCCATCCTCGATCAGGGCCGACAGGATGACATCGCCGTAATTGCGCTCCACCCAATTGCCAAAAAAGCTGGTCGGCACGCCAAACCGCGCCGTATCGCCGTCAATTCCCAAAAACCGCAAAGGTGCAATCCATGCACGAAATGTGTCCTGGCCGAGAACACTGGCAATGCGATCTGACGCTTCTGTCCAGACATCTGTGCCGGCCTGCATCGCTATCTCCATTATCATTGGTTTTTTTTGGAAGCCGGCACGGGCGCGCCGACGGAGTTGTGTCAACGGGGTGGTCTCAACGGGGAGGTCTCAACTGGGCAATGCCAACGATGGGCCGGGTCAGCTCTGGCGCCAGGCCAGGCCGCGCATCTTCCAGCCGCCAACCGTTCCGCGATGACCGGCCTCGTTGAGATCGCCTTCAAAGCCCTCGGCCACGTTCACGCAGATGCCGTCGCGCGCCGTCTGGGCCAGACCCGCGGCGACAGCCCTGGCCGCATCCAGCGACCGCGCGCCCGACCGACAGATGAAATAGATCTCGCGCACGGAGGGATCGAGCCCGGACAGCAGCGTTTCCACAAAGCCCTCATTGGCGGCCATATTGGGGTAGGACCGCCATTCCAGAAGGATCGTCTGCTTGCCGATTTGGCCAAGGTCTGGGGCACCCACGAAGCTCCACTCGGCCCGGGTCCGAACGTCCACAAGTTGTGCGTCCGGATTGGACTTCAGCGCGTTCCAAGCGGACACAGGATCCGTCTCGGTCACTTCAACCGATGCCATTCGCCACCCCCGTCACTTATGCAGCACTTCGTCTGTTAAGCGTAGTTAATGACAACCGTCACGATTCTGCAATTACTTCGGACGGTTGTTTCTGACAAAGCCAATGTTCGCGGTCCATTCACGCATACTGTTAAATACTGCCCAAATTTACCCACAAGAATAGGCAAAGTTCCGCCGAGACCTATTCTCGGCGATCTCATGTCGCAGCCTATGGGTAGGTCAGTTGTTCGCAGAAATTGCGACCCGAGCTGATGAGTATCTCAGCCATGCGATTCTGCAAAGTGGTCCTTTTGGTGAACATATAATTTTGATGACGCAAACGTGACATAGATAAACGCGCGCCGCCAGCAAAGAGGCCGCGTTGGGCAAAAACGCCCGGACGTTGAAATTCAATGGTGAGATACGGGGCCCGGCCTGGCTCGGCTCAGGCCAGCGTTTTCACCCGTTTCGCCAGCCGTGAGACCTTGCGGCTGGCCGTGGACTTGTGCAGCACGCCCTTGGTCGCACCGCGCATGATCTCCGGCTGGGCGGCCCGCAACGCGGCGCTGGCCGCATCCTTGTCACCGCCCGCGATGGCTTCCTCGACCTTGCGGATGAAGGTCCTGATCCGGCTTTTCCGCGCAGAGTTGATCGCGGTGCGGCGTGCGATTTTGCGCACGCGCTTGCGGGATCCGGGCGAGTTGGCCATGTGCGAGTCGTCCTTGCGAGTTCAGTTCGGCTGTGGAGCGAGGGTCGATACATCCCGCAGGGGCGCCGGTCAAGCCCCCAGGGGAGGCCGCGGAGGTGCCGCGCCCTTGGCCCGTTTCGGGCAGATGCAGAGTGCAGCGACTGCGCTCAACGGTCGCGAAATTGCGGCGCGCGCTTTTCGATGAAGGCGGCCATGCCTTCGGACTGGTCCTCGCTGGCAAAAAGCGCGTGGAAGAGCCGGCGTTCAAAGAGCAGCCCTTCGCGCAGCGTGACCTCATAGGACCGGTTCACCGCCTCTTTCGATGCCATCACGGCGATCTGCGACTTTTCGGCGATCTTCTGCGCGGTGGCGCGGGCATCCTCCATCAGCTCCTTGGCCGGCACAACGCGGCTGACAAGCCCGCTGCGCTCGGCCTCGGCGGCATCCATAAAGCGCCCGGTCAGCGTCATCTCCATGGCTTTCGACTTGCCCACGAACCGGGTCAGCCGCTGCGAGCCGCCCAGCCCGGGCATCACGCCCAGATTGATCTCGGGCTGGCCGAA
>JBCBKN010000328.1:0-5556 GCA_038521775.1 Pseudomonadota bacterium
CGAGCGGGATGAGCGTGTTCTTCATCCACATCGCCACCGGCCGCACCCGGTCATAGACAAAAAGCATCCCCGAAAACCGCGGCAGGCTTTCGCGAAACATCAGCCCCTGGCCGCGTTCGGCCGCATCATCGGCAAGCTCGACGGAAAACCGCAGGGTGCCGAACGGCCCGCGCAGGTCCAACTGGTCGGGCGCGCAGGCCTCAGCAGCTGCGGTGAAACTTGTCAGAGAGGCAAGGCCGGCCAAGAGCAACGCGGCGACGCGCGGCTGGAAGCGGCCCGACCTAGTCGCCCGGCGACGGTGCGACATTGCCGCCCCGTTCCCACAGCGCGACCTCGGCGGCCATCAGCCCGCGCGGGCCCTCGATGGTGCGCACGGCCACCGCCTCGCCCGGGGCAAGATCGCTCATGCCCGAGCGGCGCAGAACCTCCATATGCACGAAGATATCCTCGCCGCGGCCAAAGATATTGACGAAGCCAAAGCCTTTGACCTTGTCGAACCACTTGACGCTTGCGGGAAGAAAGGGGGCATTGACCTCTGCCTCAGCAACGAAATCGGTGGGGCGCATTTCGCGCGGATCGGTCAGCGGTGTGTCGGAAAGCTCCAGGGATACGATGCGCGTCGCCTGTCGGCCCTTGTCGGTCTTCTGCACTTCCATCGCGACGCTGCTGCCTTCGGTCACCGTCGTGGCGCCATAGGCCCGCAGCACATTCGCGTGCAGCAGAATGTCCCCATTGCCGTCTTCGGCGATGACAAACCCGTAGCCCTTCGTCGAGTCATACCATTTGACTTGACCTTGGATCAGGGCGTCACCCTGCGTCATCTCGCCCCCCGGGCTGTTCATTGGCCCCCCTGCCGGCCCGGCATTCTCATAATACTCGGATCTGTCCATTATGCCGCCCCTGCAACGGCCCCCTTTACGCATTCCATCATGCGCGCCAAGTTCAAAAGTGCAAGCGAGTGTCTCACAAAAGTTCAACTTTGTCATTCGGATCGGAGCAGCAATGCAACTCTTGCCCGCGATGTCGGCAGCTTTGGCCGCCTGCACGTTGCTGTTGGCATGTTCGGCCGACCAACAACTCCCGATTGCAGACGGGCCGGCCGATCAGCAATTTCGAATCGAACCGCGCCCGGCGGGGCTGACCGCACGCACAGCGCCCGAGGCTGAAAATGTGGCAGCGCTTGCCTCACGCATCGCCGCAGGCCCGGCCGCCGCACCGGCCAGCCAGCCTGTTGCGGCACGGCTTTTGCCGCTGATCCAGGCCTCGACCGTGGGGCGCGCCTATCTGGAACTGGATCAGTCGCGGGCATTGGCGATCGGCGATCCGGCCGCGCAATGCCCGGCCCTGACGGCCCGCAGCGGGGCGTCTCCGGCCCTGGCGGTCCGCTCCGCGCTCCAAGCCTGCCTGAGCGATCTGGAGCTTCACCAGGCAGGCAGCGCATGCGGCTGTCGCCTGCTTGCGGTCAACCGTGTGGCCCTCGCGCCACGGGCGGCGTTTTCCTATGCGCCCGGCCTGGCGACGCGGGTGTTGCGCAACGGCCGGCTGGTGCCGCTGATCCATATTGCTGAGGAGCGGACGGACGGCGCGGAAGGGGTCGAGACCCTGATCCTCGTCGGGTCCCGGCCGGGCTGGCGCATCCGCATGCTCAACGAGCGGCGCGCCGAGGTCACAGCGCTTGGCCCCGACGGCACACCGAACGGTCCGCCGGTTGTTGCGACACGACAGCTGCTCGGCCTCGATCGCGGCCGGTTTATCGAGCGGATCGAGGCGGCCGAGCTGACCTTTCTGATCGGCTTTTGACGGGTGGACTACAGCGCATGAGCATCCTGATCACAGGCGGGGCCGGCTTTATCGGCCGCGAGGTCGCACAAAGCCTGATCGCCCGCGGCGACGGCCCGATCACCGTCTTCAGCCGCGCCCCATCCGCGGCCCGTCTGGGCGGGCTGGCCGGGCAGGTCACCGCCGTTGCGGGGGATCTGGGCTCGTTCTCGCATGTGCTCGACGCGGTGCGCGTGGCGCGGCCGCAGATCATCTACCATCTCGGAGCGCTGCTCTCGGTGCCGTCGGAGGCCGACCCGGCCGCCGCGATCCAGACCAATGCGATGGGCACCTTCCACATGCTGGAGGCGGCGCGGCTCTTCGATGTTCCCAAGATCGTTTTTGCCAGCTCGGTCGGCACCTATGGCCATGATCTGCCCGACAAGATCGATGACGCCACGCTGCAGCGGCCAGTGTTCCTCTATGGCGCCACCAAGGTGTTTGGCGAGCATCTGGGCCTGTTCTACCGTCAGAAATACGGGCTCGACTTTCGCGGCATCCGCTATCCGGCCGTGGTCGGGCCCGGGGTCGAGACCAAGGGCGCGGTGCAATACACCTCATGGATGATCGAAAAGCCGGCGCGCGGCGAGCCCTTCACCGCCTGGGTCAGCCCGCAGCTGCGCACCCCGATGATGTCGATCGGCGAGGCGGCGCGCGCAACCGTCGCGCTGGCCGATGCCCCGGCCGAGGCCATCAGGACGGTCACCTATCTGGTCGACGGCATGAAACCGACGCCCAGCGCGGCCGAGCTCGCCGCGGCCGTGCGCGCCCGCCTGCCAGATGCGCAGATCGATTTTCAGCCCAATCGGGCGCTGGAAGACAAGCTGCGCGGTCTCATGCGGCCCATTGATGACAGCCGCGCGCGGGCCGAATGGGGCTGGGCGCCCAGCGACACGCCGGAGATGATCGTCGACGGCATGCTGGCCCAGATGCGGGGCTAGATGCGGGCCTAGACGCGGGCCCAGATGCGGGCCCAGATGCGGGCCGCCCGGCCCGGCGACGGCGCTTAGAGCGTGGGCTGGCGGCCGCCGGCTAGTGCGACGGCGCCGCGCTGGCATCGGCCCAGGGCAACCAGGGCTCCGTGGCCCCGATCTGCCCGCCAGCAGCGCTTTGCGCCTCCGCGTTGCTTTGCGCCTCCGCGCTGCTTTGCGCCGCCGAGATATTGGCAAACCAGTTGGGAAAGACGCTGCGCTTTTCGACGGCCACAGGAAAGGCCGCGCGCAGGGCCGCGATCACCGGGGCGGGCAGGGTGTCGTCGGCCGTCACCGCCGCCCCTCCGCTCATGTCAAGGCGCGGCATGTGCAGCGCGGTTTCCAGATCCATGCCGAAATCGCCCAGAAAGGCCGCAATCTGCGCCACGGCCGGCATGATCCGACGCCCGCCTGAGGCACCGATCGCGGTGACCCGGCCGCCTGCCTCCATCACCACCGGGCACATATTGGCCAGGCAGCGCTTGCCGGGGGCCAGCGCATTGGGCCCGCCTGGGCGCGGGTCGAACCAGAAAATGCCGTTATTCATCAGAATGCCGGTTTCGGGCAGTGTGACCATCGAGCCGAAGACCGAGAGCAGGGTCTGGGTGAGCGAGACGGTCATGCCGTGCCGGTCCGCCACCGAGATATGGGTGGTGCAGCCGGCGTCCCTGCCCGTGTCGCGCCCGCCGTCGACATCGCCCATTTCGGTCAGCCGCAGGGCATAGGCCCCGGCCAAGGCCTGCGCCATGGCGGTGTAAAATCCGGGATCGGGCGTGGCGCCCGGCGCAAACCCCGACAGCAGGCGCAGGCTGTGGGCCAGGGTCGGGCCGGCCGAAAGCTCCGGCGTCGCCCAGATCTGCGCGTCGCGGTAGCCGATCGCGAGAGGAGGTCTCAGCCGCGCCCGGGTCTGGGCCAGGTCCGCCGCCGACAGCGGCGATCCGACGGCCGCGGCATCGCGGGCAACCGCCTCGGCCAGGGGACCCTCATGCAATGCGCGCGGCCCGTCGCGGGCGATGACCTCCAGCGTTTCGGCCAGGGCCGGGGCGGGCAGCCGGGTGTTGCGCCCGGGCACCAGGCCAATCGGCGGCGGATGGCCGCCGGGCAGAAAGCGGGCGCGGCTTGCCTCGAACCGGGCCAGACCTACCGCCGCCTGTCCGATGATCAGGCTCGCATACCAGTCGACCGACAGGCCGCGGCGCGCAAGATCGATGGCCGGGGCGACGAGATCGGCCCAGGGGTGCGAGCCCCAGGCGGCATGCGCGACGCCCAGCCCGTCGACCAGCCCCGGCACCGCAATCGCCAGCGGCCCGGACATGTTCACATCGCCCTCCACAGCGGGCCAGGTGAAGAGCCCCTCCGCCTCGCCTTCAGCCAGGCGGTAGGCCGCCGGGTCGAGCCCGGCCGGCGCGCGCATCCCCGCATCGAGCGTCTCGACCCTGCCATCGGCATGGCGCAGCACCATCAGCCCGCCGCCGCCGATGCCGCTCATCCAGGGCTCCAGCACGCCAATGGCAAAGGAGGTGGCGATGGCCGCGTCGAGCGCGTTTCCGCCCGCCGCCAGCACCGCAGCGCCGACCCGCGCGGCCCCCACATGCTGGGCCGCAACCACCCCGCCATCGCTGTGCACCGCCGGTTTCACGGCCTGCTGTCCGGGCGAAAAGCTGCTCATAGTCCTAATAGGTAGCTTCGCCGTCAGGGTTGCAAAGGGTCCCGTAGGACGCACAATCACAAAGCGCTGTTCAAGTTTCTCTGTGAACAATACTACAGACACCCCAAAGCGTGTTGGACTCTAATGCAACGGCCCGAGTTTTGTTAGCTAACAGGCGTTGACCAATCACTCGGAGTCGTTCATAATCTCCATACTTGATTCCAATTTATTGCCTGTTCACAGGCTCAAAATCAGAGAAGCAGTAAAGGAAATTGGTTTGGCTAATTCCGACTTCGAGAACAAAAAGTTACTAGAGCTTGCAGCAAAATTTGATGCACTCCAGTCAAGACTTGATGTAGTGTCACAGAATGCGAGCTTGGCTGCAAAGTTGATGGGCTACGCTGGCCTCCGTTTGGCGGTGTGGGTCATTCTGATGATTTTTTTGCTGATTGCTTGGGCTTTGCTCCTTACACCAATCGGGTCATACCTGGGTGCAAATGACTTTACCCTTGAGTGGATCAGTCTTGCCGCTAATTCAATAGATCCGGCCTGCCAAGGTTCTGCCTGTCTAGATGCTTCGCCTCAATATCGGAATGCCGCCAGGAACGCCGCTAGTTCATTACAAGCCGCCAATCGAAATTTGATGACAGTACTTCTACCTGTTTTTCTCGGTATCGTCATTTGGCTGGTGACAGTTGTAGCCGAACGGCGACTGAAGACTTACGATGAGACAATCGATAGAATTCGCTCCGGAAACGATGAGGCGCGCGAGAACCTGCGTCTTCAACTGAACGATTCACTTCGAAATCAACGGTCGGATGCGGAAGCCTTTAGGCAAGATTTGAACAATAAAGTCAATGAATTACGCGAATATGTCGAGCAGAATCGCAATCTCGTTCGTGAAACCCCAGACAATCTAAAAAGGGAGCTAAATACAGAGATACAAATGCTAATTGAGACAGCAATGTCAGGAGCTAAGGTCGAAATTGAAAATCAGTCCCTAAATAGTAAATTAGAAATTGTATCCATAAGAGATGAACTAAATGAACAATTTAAAGATGTTTTACACCTTGTTCCACTAGGAGAAGATATGGTCGCTCTAAATTCCTGAATTTAGAG
>JBCBKN010000329.1:0-5482 GCA_038521775.1 Pseudomonadota bacterium
CGGCCGTGCTCACCTCGACCTTCGCGAAATTCTCGGTTTCGATCATATGGCGAATACGCGGCCCGGCCCGCATCGGCCCATATCGGCCCACATAGGACCGCAGCTTTCGGGTCGCGCTGGCCCGCCACAGCGGTAGATTGGCGGCAGAGAAGGGAGCACGTCATGACCATCCACAACCCCGAGCCGCGCAGCTATCACCTGATGGCCGAGGCGATCCGCCTGATCGGCGAGCGGCGCGAGGATCAGCCGCAGCTCGACGAGATCGCCGCCGAGATGGGCCTCTCGCCTGCCTATTTCCAGCGCGAGTTCAGCCGCTGGGTGGGGGTGAGCCCCAAGCGCTATCTCCAATACCTCACCCTCGACCATGCCCGCGCCCTGCTGCGCGAGCGCTTCTCGGTCCTCGACGCGGCGCTGGAAACCGGGCTCTCCGGCCCCTCGCGGCTGCATGACCTCTTCATCCGCTGGGAGGCGATGAGCCCCGGCGAGTTTGCCGCCGGCGGCGCGGGGCTTGCCATCGCCTTTGGCTGGTTCGACAGCCCCTTTGGCGAGGTGCTGGCCATGGGCACCGATCGGGGCCTTTGCGGCATCGCCTTCACCGCCGAGGCCGGGCGCGCAGCAGCCTATGCCGACATGACCGCGCGCTGGCCAAAGGCCGCCTATCGCGAAGACCCCGCCGCCATCGCCCCCTGGATCGAGGCCGCCTTCGGCGCATCGGGCGGCGAGGCGCGCATCGTCATGATCGGCGCGCCCTTCCAGATCAAGGTCTGGGAGGCGCTGATGACCATCCCCTCGGGCCATGTCACCACCTATTCCGAAATCGCCCGCGTCATCGGCAACCCCCGCGCGGTGCGCGCCGTGGGCACGGCGGTGGGGCGAAACCCGGTCAGCTTCCTCATCCCCTGCCACCGCGCGCTGCGCAAATCCGGCGGACTGGGCGGCTATCATTGGGGCCTGCCGGTCAAACGCGCGATGCTCGCCTGGGAAAGCGCGCGGCTGGAGGCAGACGAGGTCGCCTGACGCCTTTTCCGCCGCGAGATCCCCCGCTAGGCTGGCCGCATTGAAAGCCTCATAGCGAAGGCGGCCGGGATGGGCGGAGGCGGGCCGGGCATTGAAAGAAATCCTAGATTTTTTGGGCGCGTCCGGAACCTGGACGGTCATCCTGATCCTGCTTTTTGGGTTTTTCACCACCCTGTTCGAAGGGCTGGCAGTCGACGAGCTGAAGCCGTCGCGCGGAAAACTGCGTGAGCGGCTTGAGAATGACGGCTGGACCAAGACCACGCGGCGGATCCTAAGGCGTTGGCTGGACCGGATCGACAAAGTGCTGTCGCCGGACGAAATTCGGCGAAAAAATCGAAAAAGCAGCGCCACCCGCGCCTTCAGCCTGCGACTGGCCGAAATCACCTTTCTGCTGGCCTTTGCCTACCCGATCCTTGCCATTTTCACGCAGTGGATCGTCACCGGCGAAGGCCGGCTGGGCGACACGGTTTTGCTGAACGAAGCGTCGATTTGGGTTCGGGTCGCAACACTGGGGGCGTTTCTGATTTCGGGCGGCCTTTACCTTGTGTCAGCACGGTCAAAATTTTGGTGGCGCGTTCCATACTTTCTCCTCGCCACCGGGGTTTTGGCGGGCTGGTTTATTTTGCTCGAAGACCAGCTTGGCGTATTCGCAGTCGCAGGTGCACTCGCAGTCGCAGGCGCATTGGTAAGCGTAGCAGCACTCGCAATCGTGTTCGCAATCGCACTCGAGGGCGATATCGCATTCGGATTCGGATTCCTAGCCGCACTCGCACTCGCACTCGCACTCGCAGTCGAGTGGTTGGAAAGGCGATATGGAGCGCACATGATCCACAGTATCCGCATGTCGCTTGTTTTGGTGGGTACACTGCTCGTGGCGATCGGGATCACGCCGGCCTTGCCGAACGAGGTAACGAGCCAGGAAGCGCGGGGAGTGTTGCTCTTCCTCGGCTTTTTGCCGCTGATGAATGCGCTAGCCGATTTCTTCTCCATCGGTGCGACGCGCTACCTGATGCGGCGCGGGTTGAGCCGATCGACGCCACGATTTGCGACCTATGATTTGTTAGCAGGACTGGTCATCTTCGCGGCGCTTGGCAGTTTACTGATCCTCGTCACCTTTTTGGGCCCCGACGGCAAACCGCTGATCGACCTCAAGCCTCTGTTTGAGGATCTGTCGCGCAATCCCGGCAATTATTGGTGGCTGGCGGTGATGCTCATCTCCACCCTTTTGCCGACTGCGCTGCATCTGGGCCTTGGCATCGCCACCCTCTTCACCCTCTGGCCCGGCTTTGCCCGCGGCTGGATTGCCGATCAGTTCAAAAAGGCCGACAATGGCGATGTGCTGGCCGGGCGCATCGGGCGCTGGGCGATGACGCTGGGCAGCACGCTGTCGGTTGGCCTCCCCCTGATCGTGATATGGGAGGGGGGCGGCTGGCTGATCGCCCATTGGTGTTGTTTCCTCGACTCTCTGATCTGGGCCTTTGCCACAGTCTTCGAAGCGATCAGCGGCGAGACCGTCGACCTCGCCTCAACCTGCGAACAGCGCCCCCCGCTTGCACCATTCATACTGTCCTTCTAGCCTTGGCGTTCCCAAGGGAGGCCCCAATGTCCCACCCCACCGGCACGCTGACGCTGCAGACCATCGCCATGCCGGGCGACACCAATGCCAATGGCGACATCTTCGGCGGCTGGCTGATGGCGCAGATGGATCTGGGCGCCTCGGTCCTGGCGCGGCAGCGCGCGGCGGGGCGTGTGGCAACGGTGGCGGTGGAGGCGATGACCTTCCTCAAACCCGTGCGGGTGGGCGATGTCGTCTCGATCTATTCGGTGATGGAGCGCGAGGGCACGACCTCGATGCGCCTCTCTGTCGAGGTCTGGGTGACGCGTCAGCCCACCGGCCTGCGGCTGCAGGTGACGGATGCGGTGTTCACCTTTGTGGCGGTCGATGAGCGGGGTGAGAAACGGGCCCTGCCCCGGGCCGCGCCATGAGCGGGCCGCTTGCCTCTCTGCGGGTGCTGGAGATGGCGGGGCTGGGCCCCTGCCCGATGGCGGGTCAGTACCTGGCCGATCTGGGGGCGGATGTGGTGGTGGTCGACCGGCGCGCGGGCGAGGATATCAGCCATGACGTGAACCGGCGGGGCAAACGCTCGGTGGTGCTCGACCTGAAAACCGCGGAGGGTGTGGCCGAGGCGCGCGCGCTTGCGGGGCGGGCGGATGTGCTGATCGAGGGGTTCCGGCCCGGCGTGATGGAGCGGCTGGGACTGGGGCCGGCGGATCTGACGGAAGCGCATCCCGGGCTGATCTATGGGCGGATGACCGGCTGGGGGCAGGAGGGGCCGCTGGCGGCCTCGGCGGGGCATGACCTCACCTATCTCGCGCTCACCGGCGCGCTGCACGCGATGGGGGCGCCCGACCGGCCGCCCGAGCCGCCGCTCAACCTGGTGGCCGATTATGGTGGCGGGGCGCTTTTTCTGGTCATGGGCGTGCTGGCAGCGCTCTTTGAGCGCGGACGCTCGGGCCGTGGCCAGGTGATCGACGCGGCGATGACCGATGGGGTGCCGGCGCTCCTCGCGCTGCAATACAGCATGCGCGCCACCGGCCTGTGGCGCGATGAACGGGGGGTGAACTGGCTCGATGGCGGCGCGCCCTGGTATCGCTGCTATGCCTGCCGGGATGGCAAATTCCTGGCCGTGGCGGCGCTGGAACCGCCGTTTTTCACCACGTTCCTGCGGCTGGCCGGGCTCGATGCCGGCTGGGCGGCGCGGCAGATGGACCGGGCCGCCTGGCCCGAGATGGCCGAGACCTTCGCCGCAAGGCTGGCCGAGCGGGACCGCGATGCCTGGGCGGCGGTGTTCGAAGGCTCGGATGCGTGCACAGGGCCGGTCTTGAGCTGGACCGAAGCGCCGGAGCATCCGCATATGGTTGCCCGCGGGGTGTTTCGCACCCATCAGGGGGTGTTGCAGGCCGTGCCTGCGCCGCGCTTCTCGCGCAGTGTCACCGATATGCCGGAGATGGGCCGCGAGACCGGCGCCGACATGGCCCGGTTTCGCAGCGGCGGCCTGTGGGCGGAGCGCTAGACCGCCCCGCCATAGACCGCCCCGCCAGGCCCCTGACCTCGCGGCGCGAAACGCTCAGGCCGCGGCGCTGACCGCCCGTTTGGTCATCACCTTGACCAGATGCGCGCGATAGTCCGGCGTGCCATGGATGTCGCCGATCATCCCGTCTGACGGCACCGACAGCCCGTCGATCGCGCCGGCCGAGAAATCGCCCGACAGCGCAGCTTCCGCCTCGCTCCAGCGGAACACGCCGCCCTCAGAGGCCCCGGTGACCGCCACCCGCACACCGCTTGCGTATTTCGCCACGAAAACGCCGGTCAGGGCGAACCGCGAGGCGGGCTGGACGAATTTGGCATAGGAAGATGCCTCGGCGATGGGGAATTTCACCGCGGTGATGATCTCGCCCTCCTCCAGCGCCGTGTCGAACATGCCCTGGAAGTAATCATCGGCCGCGATCTCGCGGGTGTCGGTGACGATCGTCGCACCGGTGCCAAGGGCCGCGGCCGGATAACAGGCGGCCGGATCGTTGTTGGCAAGGCTGCCGCCCACCGTGCCGCGGTTGCGCACCGCAGGGTCGCCGATCTGCCCGGCAAGACCCGCAAGCCCCGGGAAGCTCGCCGCAGCCTCGGCCGCGACCACGGCATGGGTCGTCGCCCCGCCAACACTCAGCACGCCGCCCGCCGCGCTGACGCCGACCATCTCGGCCATGCCGGCCAGGCTCACCAGCACCGAGGGCTGGGCCAAACGCTGGCGCAGCGTGGGGATCAGGGTCTGCCCGCCCGACAGGGCCTGCGCCTCGTCGCTCTTCAGCGCGGCGACCGCATCTGCAATGCTTGCGGGTTTTACAAAGTCGAAATTGTACATGTCCGTCGTCTCCTTTGGCATCCCAACCGCGCCCAGGCCTGCCCCGGCGGGACAGGGGAGGGCGGGTGGGCTGGCCCGCCGGGGCAGGCCCGCTTCCGCTCCATCCGATCAGGCGTTCATCGTCGCCCAGACGCGCGCCGGGGTCACTGGCATGTCGACATGGCGCACGCCCTTGTCCTTGAGCGCATCGACCACCGCATTGACCACCGCCGGGGGCGAGCCGATCGCCCCGGCCTCGCCGCAGCCCTTGGCGCCCAGCGGGTTGTGGGTGCAGGGCGTCACGCAGGAATGATCCACCTGGAACATCGGGAAATCATCCGCCCGCGGCATGGTGTAGTCCATGTAAGACCCGGTCAGAAGCTGGCCCGCCTCGTCATAGACCGTGTGTTCCATCAGCGCCTGACCGATGCCTTGGGCCAGCCCGCCATGCACCTGCCCATCGACAATGAGCGGGTTCATCACGGTGCCGAAATCATCGGCCGCATAGAACCCCACAACCTCGACCACCCCGGTGTCGGGATCGACCTCCACCTCGCAGCCATAGGCAC
>JBCBKN010000330.1:0-5450 GCA_038521775.1 Pseudomonadota bacterium
GCAGCGCCTCGAGCGCCACCTTCGCCTTGAACGCGGCCGCGTGCCGCTTTCTCTTCGCCATCTCATTCGTCTCCTTCTCGAAGACCAAGATGACCTCAGATCGTAGCTTCCGTCAGTGCCCAATTTCCGGGGAGCACTTCAATGCCTTGGCTTGCCTCCATTGCTGATCTTCTCAGCGATCAGGGCTTTCTCCCGCTCAAGGGCAGAGACTTTCCGCTCATAGGCAGTGATCACGCTGCCATTTCCGGACCCAACGATCCGCTCCAGCAGCGCCTCGCTCTCCTTCTCGATCTTCTTCAGTTGCGCTTCGAAGCTCTTCACGACCAGCAACAGGAAATCGCCCTCTGGCATTCGATGCGCCTGCGGGATTGGCCGTCTGGGATGCTCGATCGTCTCGACCAGCGGGTCGGCGCTGGTGGCGAGCTGGTGTTCGGGCCGGAACCGGCCTTCGGTCTATTTGGAGATATTCGAGACGCGTGCCTCCCGGTGGTCATGGGCCATGGCACGGTCTTTCTCGAGCGCCTCCGGCGCTGTTAAGACACCGGTCCGGTAGGCATCCCAAACGCGCGGGCGTTGCTCAAGCCAGCCCTTGAAACAGGTCCGCCAGAAGACCTCCTGGATGAATTTCTCCGCCGAAGAGGGGGCGCGAAGAGGGGGCGTGGCGGGCGAGCGTCGCGCGCAGCATCTCCTCCTCGGTGATCAGCCGGTGGCGGATCCAGGGCGAGAACGCCGAGACAGTGTCGCGCCGATCGGGCCCCAGATCGGAACTCCGCCTGCCCGCATAGTGACGGCCGGCGCGGGCAATGAACTGGTCGAGGCGGGCGAGCCCTGCTGCGCGCTTTGGGATGAAGGCCAAAGGCTCGGCTGCCGGTTCCATCCCCGGCAGCATCGCATGATCGCTCATGCCGCCCTTCGGCAGCGCTCGGAGCAGTAGCGGACCTGGTCCCAGACCTTCGCCCATTTCTTGCGCCAGGTGAAAGGCCGTCCGCAGGTGGCGCAGTGCTTGGACGGCAGGTCGGATTTTTTGCGCATTTTCATGCCGTTACTCCCCAAGCGGCAGATCGAGCTGGCCGGTCGGCCTCGCCCGCCCCCGCTGCCCGCGATTTGGTATCCCGCTTTTGCGGCTGCCATGCTTGCTCTGGATGGCCGATGCCTCGGCGCGAAACTGCGACCCGCGGCGCACGGCCCAGATCGGCTCGCGGGCGGATTTTGCCGCGGCCAGATGGTCGACGATGGGTTCGGGATAGGCCTTGCCAAGCACGGCCGATGCGTTTTCCGCCTTCCAAGGTTCCTGAAGATGCGCGTCGGCGATTGCCGCCAGCTCCGGCACCCAGCGGCGGGTGAATGCGCCGGTCGGATCCTGGTCGTGGCCTTGCTTGACGGGGTTGTAGATCCGGACCGTGTTGATGCCCGTCGTGCCCGACTGCATCTGCGCCTGGCTCCAGTGAATGCCGGGCTCATAGTCGGTAAAGAGCCGTGCCAGCTCCAGCCCCGGTTCGCGCCAGTGAAGCCAGAGATGATAGCTTGCGACCGCCATCACCATGGCGCGCATGCGAAAATTCAGCCAGCCCGTGGCGCGCAGCGCACGCATGCAGGCATCGACAAAGGGCAGGCCCGTTTCGCCCTGCGCCCAGGCCTGCAGCCGCGCCTGATCGGGCGCCGAGGGGCGAATGCCGTCATAGCTGCGATGGAAGTTCTCAAACTCGATCCTCGGCTCGTCTTCCAGCTTCTGTATGAAATGGCAATGCCAGTGGAGACGTCCGGCAAAGGAGGTCATCGAGCCACGCCAGGCGGTGACGCCTTTGGGCGGGTTCGCTTTCAAATCCGCCTGCCGCGCCCAGCTTGCCTGTGCCGCCTCGCGCATGGAAAGCGTGCCCCAGGCGAGATGGGGAGAGATGCGCGAACAGGCCTCGGCCCCGTTGAGCGGGGAGGACATCGCGCGGCGATAGGTCTGCCCGCGGGTCTCAAGAAAGCTGGTCAGGCGCTCCAGCCCCGCTCTGCGCCCGCCCCGCTGACGCGCGGGGCAGAGATCCGGCGCGAGGCCGAGATCGGCCGCCGAGGGGATCGCACCAGGCTCGATACTGATTGCGCTGAGCGCGGGAGGCTTTGCCAGCGGCTCGGCCATGAACCGGTCCCAGGTTTTGGCCCAGCCATCGCGAGACTGGATGCGCCGCTGCACCCCATGGTTGCGAACCTCGTGCCAGGGCACCCCGGCTGCCCGGCACCACCTGGCAACCCTGAGATCGCGCTGAAAGGTCCAGCCATTGCCGGTCTCCTCATGCGACCAGAGGGCTTTGATGCCGATCTCAGCCTTCAGCTTTTCCAAAACCTCGATCACATCGCCGGTTCGCACAATCAGCGGCTGGCCCAGGGCCGCAAGATCGGCGCGGAGCTCTTCCAGGGCTTCTGCAACGAAACCCCAATGCCGCGCTGCCATATCGGGCTGGCGCCAGAGCTCTGGCTCCACCACATAAAGCGGCAGAACCGGGTCGGTCCTTGGCGCGAGCGCCAGCGCCCGATGGTCCGCGACCCTCAGGTCACGCTTGAACCACAGGATGGTGTGGCCGGTTTTGCGGACCGATTGCGTCATGCCCAGGAGTTAGACCCCGCCGCGCGGTTCTCACCCGTACAAAACGCCGCGCCTCAGGCGTCTGTGACGACCTGCCTTCGGCCAAGATCCGCCACAAGAGGGGCACGAAACGCTTCTAGGATCTGGGGGTCCGAGGAACCCCTCGAGGCCGACACTATCGCCTCGCCATGACAAGGCGCGCCGGTTTCCAGGGGATCATGGGATCCCCGCGCAGCGCCGGCCGTCGGGCGCGGTGCGTCCGGTCAAAGCGCGTGGCGCGGGGGGGCGCCCGCCTAGACCCCTTCGACGATGGTGATGTTGACGTCGCCCGCGCCAAGCCGGTGGTCGCGGGCGGCCTGGTATTCGGGCGAGTGAAAGCAGGCCAGCGCCGTTTCGAGATCCGGGAATTCGATCACCACATTGCGCGGATGATCCACACCTTCAAGCGCCTGATAGGCGCCGCCGCGCGCCAGGATCCGCGCGCCGTACTTTTCGAAAGGCGCTTTCGTGCCGGCGGCATAGAGCGCGTAGCGGTCGGGGTCGGTGACCGTGACATGGGCGACCCAATAGGCCTTTGGCATGCGGGTATCCTTTGGGCTGCCCTGCGCGGCGCCGGTCGGCCGCGCAGGGTCGTTCGATCAGTTCAGCGCAGCGTCGGTGATCGCATGGGTCCAGGCGCCCTCGGGCTCCTTGGTGATCACCGGGTCCGACCCGCCGGCCAGCAGCGAGGCCACCGTGCGCTCATAATCGGCCGGATCGAGCGCCCCGTCCGACCCGGCGGTGAGCTTGGCGATCTCGCCCATCATCCGGATCTGATGCGCCTCGGTCTGGGCACCGGTTTCATCATACTCAAGCACGATCAGTGCCGCGTCCTCGGGGTTTTCCTCGGCCCATTTCCAGCCCTTCATCGAGGCGCGGACAAAGCGCACCATCTTGTCGGCAAAGGCCGGGTCGGCCAGGTTTTCCTCCAGCACGTAAAGCCCGTCTTCCAGGGTGGCGACGCCCTGATCCTCATATTTGAAGGTCACAAGCTGATCGGGCGTGAGACCGGCATCGATCACCTGCCAATACTCGTTATAGGTCATGGTCGAGACGCAGGCGGCCTGGCCGTTCAGGATCGGATCGACATTGAAGCCCTGCTTGAGCACCTCGACCCCATCCGCCCCGCCTTCGGTCGGCAGGCCAAGCTGGCTCATCCAGCTCAGGAACGGATATTCATTGCCAAAGAACCAGACGCCCAGCGTCTTTCCGGCAAAATCCTCGGTCGTGGCGACGCCGGCATCCTTGCGGCAGGTCAGCATCATGCCCGAGGATTTGAAGGGCTGGGCGATGTTGACCATCGGCAGGCCCTTCTCGCGCGCGGCAAGGGCGGCGGGCATCCACTCCACCGTCACATCGGCGCCGCCACCGGCCAGCACCTGGGTGGGGGCAATATCGGGCCCGCCCGGGTTGATGGTGAGGTTGAGGCCTTCCTCTTCGTAAAAGCCCTGATCGAGCGCCACGTAATAGCCGGCAAACTGCGCCTGGGTGACCCATTTGAGCTGCAGGGTCACATCGTCGGCGGCAAGTGCTGCGCCAGCCAGCAGCGACAGCGCCGCTGCGCCAAGGGTCGATTTGGTACGCATCAAGTTGATCTCCTCTGTCAGATTCAGGGCTTAGTGCCTCTTTGAGATGGATGCCAGAACGTAACGCGCCTCTCAATCCACGCCACAAGACCGTAAAAACAGGTTCCGGCAAGTGCTGCGACGGCAATCTCGGCCCAAACGAGATCGATGGCCAGATTGCCGACCCCGGTTGAGATGCGAAAACCCATGCCGCGGGTGGGAGAGCCGAAATATTCGGCAACGATTGCCCCGATAAGCGCCAAGGTCGTGGCGATTTTGAGCCCGTTGAAGATGAAGGGCATCGCCGCCGGCAGCCGCAGCTTGACCAGTGTCTGCCCATATCCCGCCGCATAGGTGCGCATCAGATCGCGCTCAAGCGCGTTGGCCTCGCGCAGCCCCTGCACAGTGTTCACAAGGATCGGAAAGAACACCATCACCACCACAACCGCGGCCTTTGAGTGCCAGTCAAAGCCGAACCAGTTCACCAGGATCGGGGCGATGCCCACAATCGGCAGGGCGGCCACGAAATTGCCGATGGGCAGAAGCCCGCGGGTGAGGAACGCGCTGCGGTCGATCAGGATCGCAACGGCAAAGGCCGCCAGCGCCCCGATCAGAAAGCCGCGCAGTGCGCCTTTCAGCACGGTCTGGGTGAAATCGATCCACAGCGTGTCGGTCGAGGCGGCAAAGGTCGCGGCCACCTGGCTGGGCGCGGGCAGGATGATCGGGCTGATGGCAAAGCCGCGCACCACCGCCTCCCACAGCACCAGAAGGGTGAGGCCAAAGAGCAGCGGCACAGCCAATCGGATGACGGCGCTTTGGGCATAGGCCGAACGGGCGAGCCTTGCATTGCCCGCCCAGGCCAGGGCCCAGAAGACCAGCGCGCCCAGAACCCAGCTCATCGGAACCCCATCTGGCGCATCGTTGCCCTTTGGGCGAGGTCGATCAGCGTCACCAGCGCCCCGGCCAGGATTGCGGCCGCAAAAAGGGCCGACCAGATGGTCAGCGGCGTGCCGAACTGATCGCCGATAAGGATCCGCGCGCCCAGACCGCTGATCGCCCCGGTGGGCAGCTCGCCCACAATCGTGCCCACCAGCGCCGCGGCGATGCCCACCTTCAGCGCGGTGAAAAGGTAGGGCACGCTTGCCGGCAGCCGGAGCTTGAAAAAGCTCTGCACGCCATTGGCGTTGTAGGTTTTGAGCAGGTCAAGCTCCGACGGGGCGGGCGAGCGCAGCCCCTTGACCATGCTCACCAGCACCGGGAAGTAGCACAGATAGGCC
>JBCBKN010000331.1:0-5446 GCA_038521775.1 Pseudomonadota bacterium
ACCGCCAGCGCCGCGCCAAGATCCCGGCAGGCCTGGCATTTCGCGTCGCTGCCCGCGGTTGCAATCACCCGCGCGCCGCGCGCCGCGGCAAGCTGGATCGCGGTCGTGCCGATGCCCGACGAGCCGCCATGCACCAACAGCGTCTCGCCATCGCGCAGCCGGCCGCGGTCAAAGACATTGGTCCAGACCGTGAAAAAGGTCTCGGGCAGGGCCGCGGCCGCCTCCAGCGACAGGCCCTGGGGGATCGCAAGCGCGTGGTCGGCCGGGGTCAGCGCATATTCCGCATAGCCCCCGCCGGGCAAAAGCGCGCAGACCGCATCGCCAACATGCCAGCGCGTGACCTCCGCCCCCACCGCAGCAACCGTGCCGGCGGCTTCCAGCCCCGGCAGGTCCGACGCATCGGGCGGGGGCGCATAAAGCCCCGCGCGCTGCAGACAGTCGGGCCGGTTCACGCCCGCCGCCGCGACCTTGATCAGGATCTCGCCCGGCCCCGGCTGCGGCACATCGCGCATCGCGGGGCGCAGCATCTCGGGCCCGCCCGGTGCCGCGATCTCAACGACCTGCATCTGGGCGGGCAGGCTCACGCGCGCACCGCCTGAACCTGGCCCTCATGCGCATAGGCCCAGTAAAGCGCCCGCGCCCGGCGGGCCACCGGGCCGTATTGCAGCGCGTGATCCTCAAACCGGGTCACGGGCATGACCTTGGCGGCATTGCCGGTGGTGAAGATCTCCTCGGCCTCGTGGAAATCGGCCACCGTCAGCGTGGTTTCGTGAACCTTCATCCCATCGTCGCGCAAGAGCCCCAGGATCCGGGCGCGGGTGATGCCGGCCAGAAAGGTCTTGTTGGGCACCGGCGTGAACAGCTCGCCGCCCCGCACCATAAAGATGTTGGTCGAGGCGGTCTCGGCGACATTGCCCTCAAAATCCAGCGACAGCGCATTGTCGAACCCGCGCGACATCGCCTCGCGGATGATCCGGCCGTTATTGGCGTAAAGCGCCCCGCATTTCGCCTCGGTCATCGCGGCCATGGGATGGGGGCGCTGAAAGGGCGAGACGGTGAGGCTGATCCCCACCGGATCGGGCATCGGCAGATCCTCAAGGCAAAGGCAAAAGCCGGTGCTGTCGGGATCGGGCGGGATCAGCCCGGGTGCGGCATCGCGCGACCACATCATCGGCCGGACATAGACCGCGGCATCGGGCGCATAGCCTGCAAGCCCCGCCTGCGCGATGGCCACCATCTCCTCGGCGCTGTGGGTGGGGGTCATGCCCATGGTCTCGGCCGAGGCCACGATGCGCGCGCAATGCAGGTCCAGATCCGGGGTCACCCCCTCAAAGGCCCGCGCGCCGTCAAACACCATCGTGCCCTGCCAGGCGCCGTGATCGGCCGCGCCCAGCACCGGGGCGCTGCCCTCATGCCAGCGCCCGTCGACGAATGTCCGGATGATCCTGCCCAGTGCCATGCCATGTCCTTTCCGCTCTGCGGGCAGAGTAATGGAGATTTATGGGCGACGGAACCGGCCTGTGCGAAACCGCCAGAGGGCCGGGCAAAGGGCTGGCGGCCGACGGCCCGGTCTTGGCACGCTGGGTGATTGCATCGCTGAGGGCGGGCGCCTATCTAGGCGCAGCACAGGGAAGCGCCCAGACCATGAACTGGATATCCAACTACATCAAACCGTCGATCAACTCGCTCTTCTCGCGTCGCGAGGTGCCCGAGAACCTCTGGCGCAAATGCGATGAGTGCGGGACGATGCTGTTTCACCGCGAAATGGCCGAGTCGCTCAATGTCTGTCCAAGCTGCAATCACCACATGACGATTGCACCGCGCGACCGGTTCGCAGCGCTTTTTGACGGCGGCATCTGGCTGCCTGTCGAGGTGCCCGACCCGACCGCCGATCCGCTGCAGTTTCGCGACCAGAAGCGTTATGCCGACCGGCTGCGCGATGCGCGGCGGACGACGGGCGAGCATGAGGCGATGCTGGTCGGCGAAGGCCAGATCGGCGGCGCCCAGGCGGTGGTCGCGGCGCAAAGCTTCACCTTCATGGCAGGCTCGATGGGCATGTATGTGGGCAATGCCATCGTGGCGGCGGTGGAAAAGGCGATGGAGCGGCGCTGCCCCCTGATCATCTTTGCCGCGGCGGGTGGCGCCCGCATGCAGGAGGGGATCCTGTCGCTCATGCAGATGCCGCGCAGCACCGTGGCGCTGGAGATGCTGGCCGAGGCGGGGCTGCCCTTCATCTCGGTCCTGACCAACCCCACCACCGGCGGGGTGACCGCCTCCTATGCCATGCTGGGCGACGTGCAGATCGCCGAGCCGGGCGCGCTGATCTGCTTTGCCGGCCCGCGGGTGATCGAACAGACGATCCGCGAGAAACTGCCCGACGGGTTTCAGCGCGCCGAATATCTTTTGGAGCATGGCATGCTCGACATGGTCGTGCCGCGCCGCCAGATGCGCAACAAGCTGGCCACGCTGATCCGGCTGTTGACCGGGCAGCCGCCGCGCAGCCATGGCGATCTGCCCGCCCCGCCCCCGGTGGCCGAGGCGCCGGTTCAGGCCGCCGCGACCGCCGACCCCGCGCCCGGCAAGGACAGCGCGTGACCCTCGCGCCGCAGGGCAGCGACATCATCCTGGCGCGGATGATGCAGCTTCACCCAAAGCTCATCGATCTGACGCTGGGCAGGGTGCACCGCCTGCTGGCCCGGCTGGGCCATCCCGAAACCGCGCTGCCGCCGGTCATCCATATCGCCGGAACCAATGGCAAGGGCTCGACCCTGGCCATGCTGCGCGCGGGGCTCGATGCCGCGGCAACGCGGCGCTGCCATGCCTATACCTCGCCGCATCTGACCCGGTTTCATGAGCGCATTCGCGTGGCCGGCGATCTGATCGCAGAGCCCGAGCTGGCCCAGATCCTGGAGCGTTGCGAGGCCGCCAATGGTGCCGAGCCGATCACCTATTTCGAGATCACCACCTGCGCTGCGCTCCTCGCCTTTGCCGAAACCCCGGCCGATTGGACGCTGCTGGAGGTCGGTCTGGGCGGGCGGCTCGATGCCACGAATGTCGTCGCAACCCCGGCCCTGACCGTGATCACCCCGGTCGATTTCGACCATGAGGCCTATCTGGGCGACACGATCGAGGCCATCGCGGGCGAAAAAGCCGGCATTCTGAAGCCCGGCGTGCCCTGCATCCTCGCCCCGCAATCGGATGCCGCGCGCGCGGTGATCGAGGCCCGGGCCGAGGCGGTGGGCGCGCCGCTTTCGATCGGCGGGCAGGATTGGCAGGCGCGGCAGGAGCATGGCCGCCTGGTCTTTGAGGATGCGGCCGGGCTTCTCGACCTGCCGTTGCCGCGTCTGGTCGGCCCCCATCAGGTGACCAATGCCGGCACCGCGATCGCGGCTCTGCGGCATCTCGGTGCGGGCGATGCCGAGGCCGCCGTGAGCCAGGCCGAATGGCCCGCGCGGATGCAGCGGCTGCGCGCAGGGCCGCTGGCCGGTCTCGCCCCGCTTGCCGAGATCTGGCTCGATGGCGGGCACAACCCCTCGGCCGCGCGGGCGGTCGCAGCGGTGCTCGCCAGCCTGGCGCGGCGGCCCACCCATCTCATCTGCGGCATGCTCGACACAAAGGATATCGGCGGGTTTCTCGGCCCGCTGGCGCCGCATGCCGCCTCGCTCACGGCCGTGTCGATCCCCGAAACCGTCGCGGCGGTGAGCGCGGACCGCCTCGCCCAGGCCGCAGCCACGGCAGGCATCCCGGCCGCAACCGCCGACAGCGTGTCCGCCGCCCTCGCCCGGATCGCCGAGACTGCGCCCGAGGCCCGCATCCTCATCTGCGGCTCGCTCTATCTTGCGGGATCGGTCTTGCGCGAATCGCAGCCTGTCGAGGGGTTTGTGGCAGAGACCCCAGTGATCCCAGGAAAGACCCCGGGGGCGCCCGACTGACGGAAAGGCCCCGAACAAACCGGCCCCGCCAAGGCGCAGCTGAGGCGCCGGGCGGCCAAGGCAAGCCCGGCCGGATCCTGTGCGGCGATGCCAGATGGACACAGGGTCGGGCCGGCGCCAACCGTCTCGCAACAGCATGCGAGTGTCCGCGAGTTCCGCGGCCTAAGCCGGCCGTTTCCAGCGCCGCGTTTCAGAACCGGCGAGGGCAGCCCCCAGTCGGCCGGCCTCGGTAAGTGGAAGAGCGGCACGCGGCCGCTCTCTCCTTGTCAGGCTTGGGGTCGACCTGATCGCTGTGCCTTACACGGGTCGTTCCTTACGGGTCGGGCCTCAGACTGATCAGGCCTCACCCGCACCCTTACAGATCAGACCCCAACGGTCCGCCCCAGGGCGACCTCAAAGCGCGGTCTTGATCCATTCCTCAAGCGTCGATTTCGGCGCCGCCCCGGCCCGGTTCGACACGACCGCGCCATCCTTGTAGAGAAAGAGCGCCGGAATGCCCCGCACGCCCAGCTTCGACGGCGTGTTGGGGTTCTCGTCGACATTCACCTTCGCGATCTTGATCTTGCCGTCATACTCGGCCGCCAGCTCGTCGAGCGCCGGGGCAATGGTCTTGCACGGGCCGCACCATTCGGCCCAGAAATCCACAACCACCGGAATGTCGGACCCCACAACCTCGGTCTCGAAGCTGTCATCGGTGACCTTTACGGTCTCGCTCATCGCGCGTCTCCTGTTGCGGGGCGCTGTGCCCCTTTGACTGACAGCTAGTCAGCGCCACAGCCCCGGTCAAGCATGGCCGGTCCACAGGCAACCCGGTTGCGCGCTGCTGGCCAAGGCGACGCAACGCGATCCAGCGCGCCGGCCAGCCTGCCCCAAGGCGTCCGCGTGCGGGCCAAGACATCCCAGACCCGGCCGCTCAGGACCAGTAGATCCCTGTCTACACCAGTACATCGGGCCAGGGCTCTCCGCCTCACCGGGCCACAACCGCGCCGGCCCGCCGTAGCGCCGCCAGCACCAGATCGCGCGGCAGGCGCATCAGCATATGCGCCGGATCCGCCGCGCCGGCCCAAAGCAGCGCGACATCGACCCTGCGATCCGGAAAAACCCGCTCAAGCGCTGCCTGATAGGCGCCCATCTGCCGCAAGATCCCTTCCGGAACCGCCTGGGCATGCGGCGGCACCTGCGCATTGGTCTTCAGATCCACCGCCGTGACGGTCTGGGGCGCGACAATCAGCCGGTCGACCCGCCCAAGGATCGCACCGCCGCCCAGCGCCGCAAGCTCGGCGCTCAGATCCACCTCGGCCAGGCTGTCGGGCCCAAAGATCCAGCCCGCCTCGGGCGCTGCGAGCACCCGCAGCGCCAGCTCGGCCGCCTGCGCACCCAGCGCATCGGAGGCGATGGCATGGGCCGCAGCGGCGCGCTCGGCCGGCGCAATCGCCGGCAGCCGTTCCAAAAGCGCATGGACCGCATCGCCCAATGCCCGGCCATCGACCGCCCCGCCTGCATCCGCATCCGCA
>JBCBKN010000332.1:0-5426 GCA_038521775.1 Pseudomonadota bacterium
AACCAGAACGATCTTCTGGCGGTGATGCGACACATAGGTCGCCTCCTCCATCACCTCGGCCATCACGACGATGTCGCGCGCCTTGTCGGCCGCGCGCAGCGCCGACAGGCCCGGGTTGAGCTGGTCTCCCAGAACGAGCACCAAACGGCTCACCACGGGATCTCCTGCCCGTCCCAGGCGAAGAACCGGCCGGTTTCGGCCGCGGTCAACGCGCTCAGAACCGTCAGGATGTTCTGCGCAGCCTCGGCGGGCGCGACGGTGGCATGGCCTCTGGCATGGCGCTCGGTCAGGCTGGTGCGCACCGTGCCCGGGTGAATGGCCACAATCGCGGCATCGGGCCGTGTGCGGGCAATCTCGATTGCCGCGGTGTGGATGATCTGGTTCTGCGCGGCCTTTGCGGCGCGATAGCTGATCCAGCCGCCCAGCCGGTTGTCACCGATCGAGCCGACCCGGGCCGAAAGCGACGCGAAGACCGACCGCCCCTTGCGCGGCAAAAGCGGCGAGAAATGCTTGAGGATCAGCGCGGTGCCAATGGCGTTCACCGCAAAATGCCGGGCCATGTTCTCGGGCCGGATCTGGGAGATTGCCTTTTCGGGCGGCACGCCGTCGATTTCCAGCGCGCCGGTGGCATCGATAATGGTCGTGAACGGCCCCTCAAGCCCCGCGGCAACCCGCGCGACGCTGGCCTCATCGTCCAGCTCCAGACCGGTCGCGCGGCGCGAGACGCCCACACCGCCGGTCGCACCCAGAAGCGCCGCGCCGATGCCGCCCGAGGCGCCAAGGATCAAGGTTCGGTCCATCGAGGGCAATCTGGGGCAAAGCCGCCGCGCGAACAGGCCCTGCGGCAAAACCCCCTTCCCTCCTGCGGTTGCCTGCGTATACTGCGCGCCATGACCGGGACCGCCCTCCTCCGCGCGTTGCTCCTTACCCGCCCCTGAGCGTGCCGGGACCGACGGCGCGCGCGCTCAGGGGGCCAGGAACGCGCCGCGAGATCTCCGGGACAACAGGACCACCATCATGACCGACAGCACGCAAGGCGCAGACCGCGTCAAGATCTTCGACACCACGCTGCGCGATGGCGAACAATCGCCGGGCGCCTCGATGACCCATGAGGAGAAGCTGGCCATTGCCGCTTTGCTCGACGAGATGGGCGTCGATGTGATCGAAGCGGGCTTTCCCATCGCCTCGAATGGCGATTTCGAGGCAGTGAGCGAGATCGCCAAGGCCGCCAGATCGGCCACCATCTGCGGGCTGGCCCGTGCCAATAACCGTGACATCGACCGCTGTTGGGAGGCGGTGCGCCACGCCAAACACCCGCGCATCCACACCTTCATCGGCACCTCGCCGCTGCACCGCGCCATCCCCAACCTCACCATGGACCAGATGGCCGATCTGATCCACGAGACGGTCACCCATGCCCGCAATCTTTGTTCCGATGTGCAATGGTCGCCGATGGATGCGACCCGCACCGAGCATGACTATCTCTGCCGCGTGGTCGAGATCGCCATCAAGGCCGGGGCCACGACCATCAACATCCCCGACACGGTCGGCTACACGGCGCCGCGCGAATCCGCCTCCCTGATTGCCATGCTGATCGAGCGCGTGCCCGGGGCCAGCGACGTCACCTTCGCCACGCATTGCCACAATGATCTGGGCATGGCGACGGCCAATGCGCTGGCCGCCGTCGAGGCCGGGGCACGGCAGATCGAATGCACCATCAACGGGCTGGGCGAGCGGGCCGGCAACACCGCGCTTGAAGAGGTGGTGATGGCGCTGAAGGTCCGCCATGACATCATGCCCTTTCGCACCGAGGTCGACACCACACGGCTCATGCAGGCCAGCCGTATGGTCGCCTCGGCCTCGGGCTTTGCGGTGCAGTTCAACAAGGCCGTGGTCGGCAAGAACGCCTTCGCGCATGAAAGCGGCATCCATCAGGACGGGATGCTGAAAAACGCGCAGACCTTTGAGATCATGCGCCCCGAGGATGTGGGCCTCTCGGCCACAAGCCTGGTTCTGGGCAAGCATTCCGGGCGGCATGCGCTTAAAAACAAGCTCGCCGAGCTGGGCTATGAGGTGGGCGACAACCAGCTCAAGGATGTGTTCGTGCGTTTCAAGGAGCTCGCCGACCGCAAGAAAGAGGTCTATGACGAGGATCTGGTGGCGCTGATGGATGCCGCCGTGTCCGGGGCCGCGAACGCCTATATCCAGCTCAAATCCATGCGGGTTGTGTGCGGCACGGAAGGCCCGCAAACCGCGGCAATGACCCTGGTCGTCGATGGGCAGGAGCGTGCGACCGAGGCGGTTGGCGACGGCCCGGTCGATGCCTCCTTCAACGCGGTGAAGGCGCTGGTGCCCCATCCGGATGCAAAGCTTGAGCTTTATCAGGTGAGTGCGGTGACCGAGGGGACGGATGCCCAGGCCACCGTGACCGTGCGCCTGGCCGAAGACGGGCGCATCGCGGCGGGCCAGTCTGCCGACACCGACACGGTGGTGGCCTCGACAAAGGCCTATGTGAACGCCCTGTCAAAACTGATCGTGCGGCGGGGCAAATCGGCGCCGAACGCAATCAGCGCCTAGCCTTTGTCGTTGCAATCCAGGGGAGAGATCCGAAGGGTTTTTCAACCTTGGATTGCAATGCCCGATCACCCCGACGGGCGGCGCGCCATATGCCGAAGATGCGCCAGATGGGCGCCCAGCATGCCGCCAAAGCTGCTGACCCGATGCGTCATTCCAGCCCGTGCCGCCTGATCGGAGACGATCGCGCTCAGAACCGGTGCATGGCAATGCGCGGCATGCGGGAAGATATGGTGCGCAGCATGGGCGTTGGCCCCGCCGCTGACCGCAACGGCCCAGGCCCGGGTCGGCGCCCAGTCGATGGTCGTGCGAAGCTGGTGCTCGACCCAGTCATGCGCGATCTGCCCCTCCTTTGGCTGCACGAAATCCACCGCCTCGGAGAGATGCGTGCCCGCCGCCAGCAGCACAAACAGAAGCGAGGCGATGCCGGTGAAGATCAGATAGCCGAGCGCCAGCGCCCATAAAGGCGGCTGCAGAACCAGCCAGGGCAGCAGCAGGGCAAACGCGGCATGGGCGATCTTTACCACCGCGAATTCCAACAAGGCTCCCGTGCCGGCAAACTGCGCCGGTGCCTCGCGCCGGGCCCGCCGCAGAAACGCAAAATCCTTGACCCAGGCCAGATGCGCAAACACCAGCAGGTAGAGAAACGGCGCGTAGAACGGCTGTGCGCGATGCCACCAGCGCCAGGGATCGGTGGGCGCAAGCCGGATCGCAATGCCGCCTTCGCCGTCGATATCCGTGCCCTCGACATTCGGGAAACGGTGGTGCAGCGCGACATGCCGCCAGCCCCACAGCGCGCCCGAAATCCCGAAAACGCCGAAGCCGACTGTCAGCACCGCGCGGTTAAGCCAGCGAGACGGCCCCAACGCCCCATGCGCGGCATCATGGCACAGGGTTGCAAGAAGCCCGAACCCGCCCAGGCCAGCAAGTGCGGCCCAGATCAGCGCGGGGCCGGGCAGCCCGCGCAGAACACCCGCGAAGGCCAGCACCAACAGCGCGGTCGCAGCGGCCCCGCGCAGCCATTGGCCAACACTTGCAAAGCGGCCTGTTTGGGCGAGATAGGCCCGGCCCGCTGCCCGCATCGACACAGCAAACCCCGTCGCCGGCGCAAATCTCGGTGCCTCATACAACTGCCCAACTCCTGCCGTTTGCGCGCCGCAGATAGGCGTCACGATGCCTCCTTACAATCACCCGGCTCGCATCCGGGAGGGCCGCGCGGGCCAGGATCCAGCCGCTTGAGGGCGCGGATTCGCCCCGGTGCGATGCAACTCCCTTGTACATATCCGACATTTGAGCCGGTGGTTTGGCCGGTTTAGGCCTGTTTTCCCCTCTGGAACTTGCATTCCGCGGCATTTATCAAGGTCACCGGCACGCAACGCGTCTGCCGGGCCCGCGCGGCTCAGAGCAGACCATGCCGCAGGTGAATGATGGGACTGACCTCGCTTTTCTCGTCGGAGATGTCGATCGATCTCGGCACGGCGAACACGCTGATCTACGTCAAGGGCCGGGGCATCGTGCTCTCCGAACCCTCGGTCGTGGCCTATCACGTGCGCAACGGGCGCAAGGAGGTGCTTGCGGTCGGCGAGGATGCCAAGCTGATGCTGGGCCGGACCCCAGGTTCGATCGAGGCGATCCGTCCGATGCGCGACGGGGTGATCGCCGATTTCGATGTGGCCGAGGCGATGATCAAGCATTTCATCCGCAAGGTCCGGCGGGGGTCGAGCTTTACCAAACCCAAGGTAATCGTCTGTGTGCCGCATGGCGCAACCCCGGTGGAAAAGCGCGCGATCCGGCAGTCGGTGCTCTCGGCAGGCGCGCGCAAGGCCGGGCTGATCGCCGAGCCCATCGCCGCCGCGATCGGGGCGGGGATGCCGATCACCGATCCCACCGGCTCGATGGTCGTCGATATCGGCGGCGGCACGTCTGAGGTCGCGGTGCTGTCGCTGGGCGATATTGTCTATGCCCGCTCGGTCCGCGTTGGGGGCGACCGGATGGATGAGGCGATCATTTCCTACCTGCGGCGGCAGCATAACCTTCTGGTCGGCGAGGCGACGGCCGAGCGCATCAAAACCTCGATCGGCACTGCGCGCATGCCCGAGGATGGGCGCGGGCTGACCATGGAGATCCGCGGCCGCGACCTGCTCAACGGCGTGCCCAAGGAGACCGAGGTCAGCCAGGTGCAGATCGCCGAGGCGCTGGCTGAAACGGTCCAACAGATCTGCGAGGCGGTGATGACGGCGCTGGAGGCAACCCCTCCCGACCTCGCCGCCGACATCGTTGACCGCGGCGTCATGCTGACCGGGGGCGGCGCGCTCTTGGGCGATCTGGACATGGCGCTGCGCGAGCAGACCGGCCTTGCCATCACCATCGCCGATGAATCCCTGAACTGTGTCGCGCTTGGCACCGGCAAGGCGCTGGAGTTCGAAAAACAACTCGTCCACGCGATCGACTACGGCGCCTGATGCATCGCCGGCGGGCCACGATGGCGTGGCCGGTCTGGTCCTCCGGCGCAGGAGGTGAGGAAACTGGCCTACCACGACCCTGTTCCCAGCGTTGTGCGGCTGATGCGCCAGGTCTTCCTGGGCGCCACCATCCTGATCTGCATCGTCTTTTTTGTTCTCTGGCGGATCGACAGCCCGCGGGTTGAGCGGGTGCGCATGGCGGTGGTCGACCGGATCGCGCCCAGCCTGGAATGGACCGCCGCGCCCATGGCCCGCCTGTCGCGCATGGTTGAGGATTTTCAAAGCTACACACGGGTCTATGAGCAGAACGAGGCGCTGCGGCGCGAGCTGCAACGCATGGAGGGCTGGCGCGAGACGGCGCTGCAGCTGGAACAGGAGAATGCGCGGCTG
>JBCBKN010000333.1:0-5414 GCA_038521775.1 Pseudomonadota bacterium
CCCGGCAACCACGATATCGGCGAAGAACCCCCGGGACAGCCCGCCAAACAGTACATCAACGCCGAGCGTCGGGCCCGCTGGCACAAGTATTTCGGCCCGGATTACTGGGCGATCAATATGGGCGCCTGGCGCCTGATCGGCATCAACAGCCAGCTGATGGGCAGTGGCATCGAGGCCGAAGAGCCGCAATGGGCGTGGCTGGCCGCGGAGCTGACCCTGCATCACGGACGCCCCATCGGCATCTTCCAGCACAAGCCACCGTTCCGCGAAGATCCCCAAACTCCGCATGACGGCTTTCGCTGCATGACCGCGGCGGCCCGGGCCCGCTATGCCGCGCTGATCGAACCATCGACCGTCAAGTTCCTGTCCTGCGGCCACAGCCATGTCCACAAAAAGGATCGCTGGTTGAACCGCGACGTCTATTGGGCGCCGCCGACCTCTGCGGTCGAAGACGGGAACACCGGGCTCAATGCCCATGCCGGGTTCATGGAATGGAGCTTCGACGAGGACCGTGTGCGCGTCGATGTGATCTTCCCGATGGAGCTGGAACAGATCGATTTCAACGACATGAAGGCCGGCAGATACGAGCGGACGGTCGATATGCCCATCGATCCCCCCGTGACCGGCGACTGAGTCCACCCACCCCAACAGGAGAGAGAGATGTTCCTGCAACGACCCATAACGGCACTGGCCATGGCATTCGCCGCCAGCGCCGCGGCCGCTGACGAGGTCAGCATCACGTTCCTCAACACCGGCGCCGGCGCGAACTATGCCAGCTTCTGGAACGAGGTCATGGAGCGCGCCAACGAAGAGCTGCCCTTCGAGATCAAATACGTCACCGGCGAAGACGTGATCATCAGCGAACGCCTGCGCGCGCAGTCCGACGAAGAGATCGACTTTGACGTCATCTTCATCCGGCCCGAATTTGCGCTGCGCGCGCTGGAGGAAGGCTTTCCGCTGACCTCGCTGCATCCGAGCCCGCTGGTGCCGAATGCTCAGAGCATCAAGTCAGAGCTCATCGACACAGTTCAGGGCATCGACACCGACGGCAAGCTGATCCCGTTCTGGCGCGCGCAATACGTGCTCTTTTTCGACACCGAGAAGGTGAAGAACGCACCGACCAGCTGGAAGGAATGGGTCGAGCGCAAGGACGAATATTGCGGCAAGATCGGCTTTATCGCGACCGATGCCGGCTCGTCCGGTGGCCGCACGGTGATGTTCGACTTTTTCCGGGCATTCGGCGTCGACTGGACCCAGCCTTTTGAAGAGGTTCAGAAATCGGAAGAATGGAAACAGGCCGCCGAGATCTTTGAGGATTTCTCGACCTGCTTTCACACCCCGCCGGCATCGGGTGGCCCCCAGCTCTTCGAACAGATGATGAAGGGCGATGTCTGGATCACCAATTACGTGATCGATTACACGCTGTGGAGCCAGGAGCGCGGCCGTGTTCCCGAAACCTTTGCGTCGACCTTCCTGGCCGAAGGGGCGAACGGGCTGCCCTTTTACTATATTGTGCCGGCAAACATTCCTGACGATCGCAAGGAAGCCGCGGCGCAGTTTGTGAACTTCCTCATCTCCGACTGGGTCCAGCTCAAGATGTTCACCGAGCAGTACCAGTACCCGTCGGTCGAGAGCGTGTGGGACCAGGTTCCCGAAGAGACATGGAAGAAGGCCCCCCACCCCGACAACATCGTCTCGACCCAGGTCGAGAATGCCGAAGGCTATTCGTGGATCCGTGAAAACGGCATGCAGTTCACGGCGGAATAAGCCAGGCGGCAATGTCCGGAGCGCTCCCCAGCGCTCCGGATTTTCTGATTTCTGTGAAGGGTCTGCTGGACCATGATCTCTTGCGACCACGTCGTAAAACGCTTCGGACGCACCATTGCGGTGGACGGCGTCGACCTGTCGGTGAGCCCGGGCGAGCTTTTGACGCTGCTGGGCCCGTCAGGCTGCGGAAAGACGACGCTGCTGCGCTGCATCTCCGGGTCGCTGACGCCCGAGGGCGGGCGCATCTTGATCGACGGCGCCGATGTCACGCGCCGCCCAACCCATCGCCGCAATATCGGGATGGTGTTTCAGAGCTTCGCGTTGTTGCCCCATATGAGCGTGGCGCAGAATGTCGGTTTCCCGCTGACGATCCGGGGCGTGTCCCGCCCGGAAAAAGAACGGCGCGTGAAAGAGGCGTTGGAGACGGTGCGCCTGGGCGATTTCGCAGACCGTCTGCCGCGGCAACTCTCTGGCGGGCAGCAACAACGCGTCGGCCTGGCGCGGGCGATCATCTACAAACCCTCGGTTTTGCTGATGGACGAGCCGCTCTCGAATCTCGATGCGCATCTGCGCGAACAAATGCGGTTCGAGATCAGTGAGTTGCAAAAAACGCTGGGCATCACGACCGTCTATGTGACGCATGACCAAAGCGAAGCGCTGGCAATGTCGGATCGGATCGCCGTGATGTCTGCGGGCCGCGTCGAGCAGGTGGGCAGCCCGTCTGACATCTATGATCGTCCCGAAACGGAATTCGTGGCGGGCTTTGTCGGTCTGGCCAATTTTCTCGCCGCACGCACCCTGGGGCCGGTGTCAGAGGCCGAGGTGGATGTCGAGATCGACGGGTTTGGCCAGACCCGCCTGCCGATCCGCAACGATGCCCGCGCCGAGATCGGGGCGCGGGTCAAGGTGTTTGTCCGTCCGACCGATGTTGTGATGACATCTGCGGGACCGGCGCCCGGGCAAGTCTGCGGAACGATTGTCAAATCCAACTATCTGGGCGAGCGGATCGATTACTCCGTCGCAATTGACACTGTGTCAAATGCGCCTTTGCGCGTGCAAACGGCCCGGAACGAGACATTCGAAATCGGCGATCGTGTCGCGCTGTCGATCCCGAAAAAAAGCGCGCGCGCCCTCTTGGTGTCTTGAACGCGGCACCGGTTTGATGCTGCGGGCGGCGTTCAGCCGCGTTCGATCGACTGCGCAAAGGATCGTGCCAGCGCATCGATCCCATCGGGTTTCAGCCGCTCGATCTCGTCGACGCTCAGGCTGCGGCCATTGTAGATCTGTGGAAGGGCGGCACCCGTTCTGACATCCACAACATCGCGCAGCCAGACCTTGCCGATATAGGGGTCGGAGTTCAGTTCGGTCAGATAGAGGCAGCCCTGAAAGGTGATCCCGTTGATCTGCACATATCGTGTCCGGCTCGGATCGAGGATCGGCATCCCGCCATGGATCAAACCATGGACCCAGATCAAGGCTTCGCCCGCTTTGGGGGTGTAGAGGCGTGGCGTGTATCCGCCCGCCTCGACCAGACGACGAAACAGCCGATCATAGCCCTGATCGTAGTATTCAAGCAGCGTCGACTGCTCGGTGGCCGTCAAACCCATGTCGACATAAAAGTAATCGGGCAAGCGATGGGAGCCCGGATATGCGATGATCGGCCCGTTCTCTTCGTCGATATCCTCAAGCGGGATCCAAAGCGTGACATAGTAGCGGCGAGGGACGGTGGCGCGGAACAGACCGTCGGCATGCAGGCCTTGCTCGGTGCCGGTTCGGGTGTTGATCGTCGAGATCGGAACCGGCGGGCGGCGATAGACCTCCTCAAGCAACGCCATAGCCTTTGCTGGTGCCGCGAGCGCTCGAACATCCTCCGCGCCCGCTTCCGGGGCATGCTGCCAGGCATCATAGGCCTTGCCATGCCGCTTGGTGAGCCGCTCTGCGATCAGCCCCGCGATCCGGTCTCGCATGGCATCGATGTCACCAAGATCGAGATCGATCGAGGCGACACCGTCCATGTGGAGCGCGCGCGCCAAGCGCTCCGCCTCCGCGCTCAGCCCAAGCTTTGGCAGCAGCTCATCGAAGAAAGGCGATTCCACCAGCGGAAGCGCTGGCAGCGGATCTGTCTCGCGGTCCAACATCCTTACGGGCTCCCTTGCGCAATTTTGGTGTCGCCTGCAAAAGCGACCAGCTTGTCTTTTGGCAGGTGAACGAAGACGGTCGCTGCGGCCTGCGGGGCGCCGTCTTCCGGCAGATCGACCTGCATCCGATCCCCGCCGAGCTGAACCTCCGCGCGCGTGACAGCGCCAAGATAGCTCAGCGCGCCGAGACGTCCGGCAAGGCAGTTTGCGCCCAGATGGTCCGAAAACCGCGCGGCTTCGGCCTTGATGGCCAGCGTCACGGTCTCGCCCGACCGAATGGGATCGGAGGTGGTCGCACTGACCCGCTGATCCGCCAGCACAACCTCCACCGCGCCATCATGGGCATCGCCCGTTGCACGCCCTGACAGCAGGCTGGTTTGGCCAATAAAGCCCGCAACGAACAGGCTCGCCGGGCGTGCGTAGATCTCCTGAGGTGTGCCGATCTGCTCGATGCGGCCAGAATTCATCACCGCGATCTGGTCCGAGATCGAGAGCGCCTCCTCCTGATCATGGGTGACATAGACCATCGTGACCCCAAGGCGCTGCTGCAACCCGCGGATCTCGCTGCGCATCCGAACCCGCAGCAGCGCGTCGAGGTTTGAGAGCGGCTCGTCGAGCAGCAGCACCTTTGGCGCTACTGCCAGGGCACGGGCAAGGGCGACGCGCTGGCGTTGGCCGCCGGAGAGCTGACGCGGATAGCGCGCGCCCAGCCCCTCCAGCCCCACAAGCCTCAGAACCTCATCCACCCGGTCGGCAATGGCAGCCCGGGCGTGGCGCCGCACCCGCAGACCAAACGCGATGTTGGCAAACACCGTTTTGTGGGGCCAGAGCGCATAGCTTTGAAAGACCATCGCCGTGGGCCGCGCCTCCGGCGGGTCATTGTTCACGGCAATGCCGCCGATCCGGATCTGGCCGGCATCGGGCCGGTCAAAGCCCGCAACAAGGCGCAGCGCCGTTGTCTTGCCACATCCCGAGGGACCGAGCAGGGTCAGCAGGGTTCCATCCTCGATGCGCAAGGTGACATTGTCCACCGCGGCCAGCGCTTCAAAGCGCCGCGTCACATGCTCCAGCGCAATCGCCGCCATCAGCGCATCCTCCCGGCGAAATCGCTCGGCCGCATGAAGCGGACGCAAATGAACAGATACACCACCGAGGGCGCCAGCATCATCAGGGCAGCGGCGGAGGCCGGCTCGAGAAACCCCTCCTGCAGCGTTGCATAGAGGCGGACGGGCATTGTCGTGTAGCTCACGCCGCTGATCAGAAACGTGATGGTGAATTCATCCATCGAAAACAGGAACACCAGGATCGCGCCGGCGATCAGCCCCGGGGTTGCAATCGGCAGGGGCACCTCGATGAAGGTGCGCCAGAAGCCCGCACCCAGATCACGCGCAGCACGCTCAAGATCGCGGTCGACGGCCTCGAACGCTGCAGACGCGGTCCAGAGCATATAGGGCAAGGCCCCCATCGTGTGCGCCAGCAGCAGACCAAGCAGCGTGTCATGCAGCCCGG
>JBCBKN010000334.1:0-5408 GCA_038521775.1 Pseudomonadota bacterium
GGGCAAAATTGCGACGGGGCGCTGCTCGGGCGGCTGATCGGGGGCAGGCGCGGGGGCGATTTGGGTCGGAGCGACCGATGGCGGCGGTGCCGGCGGTGGCAGCAGCGCGGTCGAAGCGGCCTGGGCCGCGCCCGATCCCAGGCAGGCGGCCAGGCAGGTTGCCAGGCAGGTTGTCAGGCAGGCGGCCGGAAGGAGGGCGCCGATCGGCGCTTCAGGCGCGATGGCGGCCCGGCATCCGGGCAGTGCTGCGCGAGACGCCGCGCCGCGCCGGGACCGCGCGGCAAAAATCCGGCCCAGGATCGAAGAGCCCGGGACACGGGCGAAGTTCCAGACCGGGTTTCGGGCCCGGGCGCAAACTCGGGCACAAACTCGGGTGCAGAGTCGCGCCAAGAGGCGGACCCAGAACCGAGCAAAGAGGAGGGTCCAGCAACGGGCCCAGACTCGGCCGAAAACTCGAGCGCAAACTCGAGCGCAAACTCGGGCCAACACCGTGGCTGTGACTCCCGAGGAAATCGACGCCAACCCCCCGATCCACTGGCCGAGAATTGGGCGGCTGAGGATCGGGCGGCCGAAGACCCGGAGGACCGGGGCGATGTGGCCGGGTCCGACCCGGCCCGCTGGCTCCGAGACCGGCTCCGAGATCTGGCCTGAGATCTGGCCTGAGATCTGGTCTGAGATCAGGTCCGAGACCGGGATTAAGACCGGGATCGGGACCGGGTGGCCGCCTGTCGCTTGGCCTGCGCGGGAGGGCTGCGGGGCCGGCGCGCCGCTCATGGGCCGATGATCGCCGGCAGGATCCGGTCATGCCAGAAGGTCAAGAGCGTGCCGGTCATGAACCCCATCGCGGTCCAGTAGGTCACCAGGATCGCCGCCAGCTTGGGCACAAAGGTCAGCGTCATCTCCTGCACCGAGGTCAGCGCCTGAAAAAGGCCGATGGCCAGCCCCACGATCAGGGCCGCGGCCAGCACCGGCAGGCAGATCAGGAAGGTCGCCCAAAGCCCGGCCTGCATGAGATCGAAGATCTGTCCCTCGCTGAGCATGGGCTCTCCCTCTGTGCGACGCTGTCGGATGTTGTGGCGATCAGACCGTCACACCGGCATGCGCAGGATTTCCTGATAGGCCTCGACCACCTTGTCGCGCAGGGTGACGGCGGTTTCGACCGCAAGCTCGGTCGCGGCCAGCGCCATGACCACCGATTGCGGATCGGCGCGGCCGGTCAGCCCCTCGGTCGCGGCGGTTTCGGCCTCGCGCATCGCGCTGAGAAAATCCCGCGCGGTGGTGGTGAGCCGGGCGGCCGGGTCGCTTGACTGGTCGCTGGGCTGGGTGCTGCGCGACGGCGCGTCGAGCGAACCAGGCCCGAAACTGGTCGTGGCAAAGGGCGAGGGCGCGCGGCCATCGCCGGGCTGGGTGGGGGTGAGCGCGGAGGGGCCCGGCGGCGGGGTCGGGGTCGGGCTCAGACCCTCCATGGCGGTCTGTGCGCGCTGATAAAGCGATGCGATCAGGCTGTTGGGGGAGATCTCGCTCATCTGTCAACTCCTTGAAGACTGGCTGATGCGCCCGGCCGGCCCGGCCGAGTGAGGATGGGGGGCGGTGGAAAGCAGCGGTTGGAAAGCTGGAAAGCAGCCGGAGCAGGCGGTGGACGGGGCACGGGGCCCGGGCTCAGCGCCGCAACAGCTCCAGAAACCCGCTTGCCATCTGGCGGGACTGGTCGAGCATGCGCAGATTGGCCTCATAGCTGCGCTGTGCCTCGCGGGCATCGGCGATCTCGACCATCAGCTCGACATTGGTGCCGTCATAATAGCCCTCGGCATCGGCCAGCGGATGCTCGGGTTGGAAAATCCGCTCCAGCTCGCCGCGGCTGAAGGTGACCGAGCCGGGCACGGGCAGGGTGCCGTCCGTGCCGCTCATCGCCTCCGAAAAGGTCAGGATCTTGCGGTGATAGCCGGGCGTGTCGGCATTGGCGATGTTCTCCGAACTCACCCGCAGCCGCGCCGATTGCACCGTCAGGCCATGGGCGGCCGACACCATGCTGTTGAGCAGATTTTCCACGCGATCGGCCCTCCTGGCCTAGCGCCGTCCCAGACCGGCGCGCAGTATTGACAGGGATTTGGTGTAAACGCCGAGCGCCAGATCATGCTGGAGCTTCAGATGCGTGGCGCGCAGCATCTGATCCTCGATCCCGACCGTGTTGCCATTGGGGTTTGCAACCCCGGGGGCATGGGCCTCGGTGAGCCGAAAATTCTGCGCCCCGCGCGCCTCGTCGAAAAGATGACCCGCGCGGGTGGCCTGCGGCACAAAGGCGATGGCCGGACGGTCCGCATAGGCTTTGGCAAAGGGCAGCACGTCGCGCGCCTTATAGCCGGGCGTGTCGGCATTGGCGATGTTCTCGGCAATCACGCCCTGGCGCAGCCCGGCATAGGAGGCCAGCGCATCCGAAAGCTCAAGGATCGCGATGTCCAGTCGCATGCGGGGGTTCTCCTCCAGCTCGCGCCTCAGCCATGTCGGGCGGCCGGCCTGCACCGGTCGCCGCTCTGCACCGGGGCGGTGCGGCGATTGCCCGCGCCGGCCGGCCTGTGCCGCATGCCGGGCGGGCCGCGTTCTGCCCCGTCTCTCTGCGCTTAACCCTTCTTTGTTGAGAAAGTGTTCTGCCTCTGGCGACGCTGTGCGGCGCGGGAGGCGAGATGTTTGAGGGGTTGATCAACAGTTTTGAGGACATCACCCCGATCCGTCGGGCGGGGGTTGTGGCCGCGGCCGATCCCTCCTCGGTGCTGATCCGCGGCCTGGAGGTTGCGGCCAGCCTGGGCAACCGGGTGGCCATCGAGACCGGGCCGCCGGGCGCGGCGGCAACGGGGCTGCGCGGCGGTGAGATCGTGGCGCTGGCCGAGGGCTGCGTCCGGGCGATGGTCTATGGGCCGACCGAGGGGCTGGCGCTGGGCGCGCGGGCCTGGCTGATGCGCGATCCTGCGCTGCGGCCCGGGCCGGGCTGGCTGGGCCAGGTCGTCGATGCGTTCGGCCGGCCGCTGCAGGCCGCGGCCGAGGCGGCAACGCCCCAGTTTGGCGGCTCTGGCGGCTCTGGCGGGGCTGGCGGGCTGGGCCCCGCAGAGCCCGGGGACCGTCCCGCGACTGCATTGCCCACCGCATTGCAGGCGGCATTGCCGCCGGGCCCGATTGCCGCCCCGCTGCTGGCCAGCCCGCCGCCTGCGCATCTGCGCCGGCCGCTGGGCGCGCGGCTTTCCACCGGTCTGGCGGTGCTCGACACGCTGCTGCCGGTCGCGCGGGGGCAGCGCCTGGGGCTTTTTGCCGGGTCCGGGGTGGGGAAATCCTCGCTGCTGGCCCAGCTTGCCCGCGGGATGGAGGCCGATTGCGTGGTCCTGGTGCTGATCGGCGAGCGTGGGCGCGAGCTGGGCAGTTTTCTGCGCGACGGGCTGGGGCCAGAGGGGCGCGCGCGCAGCGTCACCGTGGTGGCCACGGCCGATGAGGCGCCGCTGGTCAAGCGCCGCGCGGCCTTCACCGGCATGGCCATTGCCGAGGCGTTTCGCGACCAGGGCAAGCATGTGCTCTTGCTGATGGACAGTCTCACCCGTTTTGCTGAGGCGCATCGGCAGATTGCGCTGACCGCCGGCGAGACGCCCTCGCTGCGCGCCTATCCGCCCTCGACCGCGGCCCTGATCGCCGGTCTGGCCGAGCGTGCCGGCCCCGGCACGGCCCAGCCCGCCGCGGCGGCGTCCTTGGCAGGTGCTGAGGCGGGCGGGCCGGGATCTGCGGGTGCCGCGGGCCTCATGGGGGCGGGCCAGCAGGGCGACATCACCGCGCTTTTCACCGTGCTCGTGGCCGGCTCGGATATGGAGGAGCCGGTCGCCGACATCACCCGCGGCACGCTTGACGGGCATGTCATTCTGGACCGGGCGATTGCCGAGCGCGGCCGGTTCCCGGCCATCGATCTGCGCCGCTCGGTCAGCCGCGCCCTGCCCGGTGCGGCCAGCGCCGAAGAAAACCGGATGATCGCCCAGGCCCGCGCGCATATCGCGGCCTATGAAGAGGCCTTGCCGATGATCCAGGCGGGGCTCTACACGGTCGGTGCGGATCCCACCATCGACACCGCGCGCGCGGCCTTTCCGGCGCTCGATGCGCTCATCGCCGCGCCCAGCCCCTCGATCGAGGAGAGTTTTGGGCTGCTGCGCGGGGCGCTGGCCGGGCGGGTGCCGTAAGCTGTCCTGGCCATGGCCATGGGGGTGATCGGTCGCTGATTTCTCACGGGCTGGTCCCGGGTTTGACATGATCTGGACGTGATCTGGACCCGGTCTGGACCCGGGCTGGAAGAGGGCTGGACGTGATCTGGACCGCGTCCGGACCGGGGCTGCCTTCAGACTGATCCCGCACAGCCTCTGGCCGGCCGCGCTCTCTGAAATGCGGGCAACTTGGGGCATGCTGGCCTGCGCGCTCTCAAACCCAGGCAACGAGCGCCCCGCTGGCAGGGGTTTTCACGCGGGCCGACATCCCGGCCCTGCTTTGGTTAAAAGCTTGCGGCCGGAACCTTGTGGCCGAAACCTTGCGGGCCGGAAAACGTCTGCCAGAACTTCTCGGTTCATGATTGCGGCCAAAAATGCGGCACAAAAAATTTGCGGTCCCAAAACTTCGCCCCAAGAACCGCGTCCAGAGAGATGACTCCCGATAAACCGCGCCGCAAGGGACCGGACCACGCCGGCTGTGCCCGGCGCGCCGATGCCGCGGAATGCCAAGGGGTGAGGTTACCGGGCCGATCTGGCGCCCGCGCCGGTCGGGGCCCCGCGCGTCTAAGCCGACGGGCCCCGCGAGGTCAGACAATCTGGGACCCCCGGCACCCCGGCACCTCTATAACCGAAGGAAGGCCGGGCTGCCGGGCCGGCGCTTTGGAGAGGGCGTTTTGAAGAGGGCGCTTCGGACGGGGCGCATTCGACGGGGCGCGTCTGGCAGTGCACTCAGGGCGGCGCCTTTTTGGCAGATCGTTTCGGGCGACATGCCCAGGGCCGTCTACCAAAAGCCTAGGCAGTGTGGCCCGGGCAGTGCGGCCCGGGCAGTGCGGACTGGGCAGTGGGGCCTGGCAGTGGGGCTTGGGCCGTTTTGCCCGGCGCGCTGCGCCCGGGAGGTTCCGCGCCGGATCATGCGCCCTGCATGCCCGCGCGCGCGATGCCGGTGAAGCCCGTCGTCCTGCGCGTTCCGCGCCGTACGCGGCCGTGTCGCCGCATCTACGCCCGAGCCTGCCGTGGCACCCCGACCGGTCTCGGGCCTCGCGCGGCCCAGGTGACCCAGACCCGTACGACCCCACCCGGCACCACCCGACCCTGCCCGACCCCGCTCGGCCCCGCCCGGCCCGGCGCTGTTTGGCATGATGTGCGGCGTGATGCCCGGCGCGTGCCGTGCTGATCCCC
>JBCBKN010000335.1:0-5400 GCA_038521775.1 Pseudomonadota bacterium
AAAAATACGCAATTGGCGGAGAAGATCCTGCCGTAGCATACGGTCTCGCCCGTAGCCCACGAGGCACCGTAAACCGGCACATACTCGCATCCCGCGTCGAAGGAGTCAGCCCAGCCCATCGGGTGTAGTGTCGCCGATGTCGAAATCGTCGCCCAGATCAATGATGGCGATGCCGTCGATCCCCGCTGGCGGATCCGCTTTGAGGCCGACCTTGCGCTGGCCGAACCGCTTTATCAGGCCGACCGTGCGGCCAGCGAGGCGCTGCGTCCCTTCATCGTGCTGATCGAAACGCAAGAGGAGGACACAAGCCGGCGTCTTTTCGGCACCGCCCGGGCGAGTTTCAGCGCCGGGCAATGGACGGTCGATGTGGCCTTTGAGAATGCACCCGACCGCCTTGGCCAACCGCGCGATGCCTTTGAGGGGCCGACGGTTCTTGCCGGTGACGACGAGATCGACGATGTGCGTGCGCGGCTTGAGGCGGCCGAGGCGCTGACCGCCGGGATCGAGGCCGAGCGCGAGGAGCGCCGGATCAGGATTGCCGGCGAAATGGCCGCGCTGCGGGCCGCACAGGCAGCCGCGGAGACCGAGCTCGACGCCGCCCACCAGGCCGGTCTGCGACAGCTTGCCACCCGCCTCGATGCCTCGGAGGCCGAGATGCGCACGCGCCAGGACCAGGCCCTGGCCGAGCTGGAAGCGTCCCTCGACACGACGCGCATGGCCATGGCAGCCGAGATTGCCGCGGCCGAGGCGGAAATGACCGCGATGGCCGAACGCAGCGTGGCCGCACTGACCGCCCGCGCCGAAGCCGCCGCCCTGAGCGAAGAGACCGAGGCGCTGGCCGCCCTAGCCACGGCCGAAACCGAGCGTGCCGCCGCCATCGTGGCGCTCGAAGAGGCCCGGGCCGAGGCCCTGCGCACCCAAGCTGCCGCCCGGGCCGCCTCGCTGGCCGCGCTGCGCGAAAGCCTGGCCTCCGACGATCCGGATGCCCGGCGCCTGGTGCTTCAGGATGCGCTGACCTCGGGCGAGCCGCTGCTGGTGCGCGACGCGCTTGCCTTCCTTTTGGCGGGCAAACCCGAACTGGCGCTGCAGTATCGCAAGGTGGGCAGCGACAACACTTACCGCATCCAGATGCTGGTCATTCAGGAGTTCGAACCCGAGCGCGGCACGCTGACCGGCCAGCGCAGCTGGAACAAGGGCAGCACCGAGTTCACCGCCACGCTGCTCGACAGCCGGCTGAACTTTTCGGACAAGGATTGCAAGATGACCTTCGCGGTCACCGATGCGGGCGCACTTGCCGGCGACATGCAATGCCGCAACCGCTGGGAGGCGGTCATCGCGCTTCAGTAACGTGCACCAACGGGCGGTGCGGGGGGTGTCAGTCGCCCGCCCCATCCTCGCGCAATGTGTGGCGGCTGATCATCGGCGTCTGGCTGAGCATGAAGCCAAAGGTCAGCGGCAGCGTCACGAAGGTCTTGAAGGTCACCCAGGCATCGGTGCTCATCCCGCGCCACACAACCTCATTGGCCAGGGCCATGGCCAGAAAGAAAACGGCAAAACGCTGGGTCAGTTTCATCCAACCGCGCGCGTCGAGCGGCATCATCTCGCCCATGAGATACTCAAGATAGCTCACCCCGCGCGCCAGCCCCGCGGCAAGCACCCCGGCAAAGGCCAGATAGATGATCGTGGGCTTCATCTTGATGAAGGTGTCGTCGCGCAAAATCAGGGTCAGACCGCCAAAGACCAGCACCACGGCGGCGGTGACCACGGCCATGCGCGGCAGCGTGCCGGAGAGGCGCCAGCTCACCGCAATCGCGGCGAGTTGAAGGGGGATGAACAGCGCCGTTGCGGTCAACATACCGTCAAGCTGCGCGGCATCGCCATCGCCACCGGCCATGCGGTAGGCCACGAAAAAGGCAATCAGCGGCCCGATCTCGAGCCCCAGTTTGACCATCGGGTTGATCTTGCGCTCCGTCATGACCGGTGATGTAGCTGCGGGGTCAGGCAATTTCCACCAGGACTGCACCGCAGGCGATCAAAATCATCAGCGCTGCGCGCAGCGGCCCGATTTCCTCGCGCAGCACCAGCCAGCCAATGAGGGCGGCAAACACCGTGGAGGTCTCGCGCAGAACCGCCGCCTCCCCGACCTTGTCGAGCCGGGTGGCCAGCATCACCCCGCCAAAGCTGACAAAGGCCACCAGCGCGCCGATCATCCCGCGCGCGGCAAGCGGGCCAAGCGCCGGCGGCCGGGCCATGCGCCGCCTCCGGATCCAGGCGATGACCGGAAAATCGAGGCTCGTGACCACGAAAAACCAGGCCAGAAACGTGAACGGGTCGGGCGTGAGCCGGATCCCATAGGCGTCATAGGTCGTGTAGGCCGCAACCGACACGCCACCGATCAGCGAAAGCAGGATCCCAGCCCGCAACGCGCGCGGATCGGGCACATCGCGGCCCAGATTGACCAGCGACAGCGACAGGATCGCGCCCGAGACCAGCGCCACCCCCAGCCATTGCAGCGCCGTGAACTGCTCGCCAAAGACGAGGCCTGCGAAAAGCACCGTGACGACCGGCCCGGTGCCGCGCACCACCGGATAGACCACGGTATAGGCAGCCCGGGTGTAGGCCATCGCGATGAGAAGCTTGTAGACAAAGTGGATCACCGCCGCGCCCGCCAGCACGGCCCATTCGATGCCGCGCGGCCAGGGCACCGCAAAAAGCGCGAGCGGCAGGGCCAGCAGAACCAGGCTGGCATCGATCGCACCCCGGGTGAGCCAGGGATCGTGTTTGCCCTTTTGCAACGCCCCGAAGGCCGCATGGGCAAAGGCCGACAAGAGCGCGAGCGCCAGCGCCAGGGTCTCGCCCCGCGGCGTTCCGGCCAGGGCGACGATGGTCTCGCTCATTGGCGCATCTGGCCGGCCGGGCCACCGCGACCGGCAATGCCCGCATCAGCGGTCCGCGCAGAACCAGCCGGAAGCAAAATGGCGTCGATGGACGGGGTCACTGGTTCAGGTCGGTCGCCAGCGGATCGGGGCCGGCATAGCGAACACGCGCACCAGGACCCGACGCGCGGGCTGTGCGCTCGGGCCGAACAGTCGCAGCGGCGGCCTGTCGCATGGGCCGGCTCTATGCACCCGTCAGCGCCCGCGCAAACTCGTCGGGATCAAACGGCGCAAGATCGTCGATCTGCTCGCCCACACCGATGGCGTGGATCGGCAGGCCGAAGCGGTCGGCCAGCGCCACCAGCACGCCGCCGCGCGCCGTGCCGTCAAGCTTGGTCATCACCAGCCCGGTCACATCGGCGATCTTGCGAAAGATGTCGACCTGGCTCAGCGCATTCTGTCCGGTGGTCGCATCCAGCACCAGGAGCGTGTTGTGCGGGGCATCCGCGTCGCGCTTGCGGATCACGCGCACAATCTTGGCAAGCTCGGCCATCAGATCCTCGCGGTTTTGCAACCGCCCGGCCGTGTCGATGAGCAGGAGATCGGCGCCCTCGGCCTCGGCCCGGCCCATCGCATCAAAGGCAAGGCTTGCCGGGTCCGAGCCCTGCGCGGCGGTCAGCACCGGCACCCCGGCCCGATCGCCCCAGATCTGCAGCTGTTCGACCGCGGCGGCCCGGAAGGTGTCGCCGGCCGCGATCACCACCGACTTGCCGGCCGCCTGAAACTGGCTGGCGAGCTTTCCGATCGTCGTCGTCTTGCCCGATCCGTTGACCCCGACAACCAGCACGACCTGGGGGCGCTTGGGATAGATCGGCAAGGGGCGCGCCACCGGCTCCAGGATCTGGGCGACCTCCTTGGCCAGAAGCCCGCGCAGGTCTTCGCCCGAAAGGCGCCGGCCCATCCGGCCCGCTGCCATGTTCGCGGCCACCTTGAGCGCGGTCTCGACCCCCAGATCGGCCTGGATCAGAAGCTCCTCGAGGCTTTCGAGCATCTGGTCGTCAAGCACGCGCCGTGGCGCATCGGCCCGGGCAGCGCGCGCGGGCGCCGCCGGGTCGGCGACAGCCGGCACCGGCTCCGCGGCAGGCGCCGGGGCTGCATCGGGATCTTCGATCAGGGCCTCGACCCCGGCCTCGAGCCGCGAGGATGACTTGAAAAGACGGTCCCTGAGCTTTCCGAACAACGACATGCGCACTGGTCCTCCGGCCGATCCCCACCCACCTAACTCCAAGCCGGGCAAATCGGAAGAGCTGCGCGCTTGCTCCGGCGACGGCGACGTCCTAAATCTGCGTATGTCGCCGATGGGAGGGTCGAAATGCGGTCCCGAGTGTTGTCTGGTCTGGGTCATGCCCGTTTGGCCATCCTTGCATGCCTCGTTGCCCTGCTCGCCCCTGTGGATGCAGGACGGGCCGCGGATGAGCCTGCGACAGGCGATCTGCCCATCCCGCTTCAGGAATGGCGCGAGATGACCGCCGGGCGCACGGTATATTACTATATCGACGGGACCTTTTTTGGCCGCGAGTATTACTGGCCGGGCCGCGATATGGTGACCTTTCAGCATGCCTCGGGCCAGTGCACCGATGCGCGGTGGGAGTTCGATGCCGGGATCTATTGTTTCTTTTTCGACCGCGCGCATTGCTTCACGCATGTCCGGCGCGGCGACCGCATCATGATCATCCCGCAATCCGTGCCGGAGGGCGGCCTCGGCTCGGAACAGGAAGTCCGACAAATCGTCACAATGCCGTTTTCCTGCGCGCCCGGTCTGTCGAGTTGAAACGCATTCAGGCGGGATCGGTCGCGCGGCGGGCGCTCGGCCTTTGGGCGCTATTGGCGCTTGTGGTCGCATCGGCACCGCTGCGGGCCGAATCCGAAATCCTGGATGGCGACGCGTTCCGGGCGCTGGCCGAAGGGTACACCCTGTCGTTTGAGCAGGGCGGGCTGCCGTTCGGGGTTGAGCAGTATCTTGAGGGCGACCGCACCTTGTGGCGGCCCGAGGGCGGCCCCTGCGAGGAAGGGATCTGGTTCGAAAGCAACGGCGCGATCTGCTTTCTCTATGACAACGGGCTGGGGCCGCAGTGCTGGATCGTCACCCGGCGCGGTGGGGAGATCTTTGCGCGCAGTGTCGGTGACCCGGATGGGTTGGCCGAGTTGCGCATGTCGGATCGCAGCACCGAGACACTCGGCTGCCCCGGCCCCTCGCTGGGTGTGTGAGGCGCATGCGGACCAGCTGCGCGGCCGTGGCGCGGGTTTCGACCTAGAAAAGCTCCCCCTGCCCGCCGCCGGAGCGCTCCGGCGCGCCGGTATCGCGGGTTTCGCCCTGCTGGGCCGCCGGTTTCTGGGCACGCGGTCGTCGGGGCACCGGCGCGGATGCCGGGCCGGGACCGGGCACCAGCAGCACATCGTCATCGCGAAATGTCACCCGCAGCCGGGCCTGCGCGCGCGCATCCTCGGCCGTGGCAACAAGCTG
>JBCBKN010000336.1:0-5389 GCA_038521775.1 Pseudomonadota bacterium
ACCGCGGTGACAATCGTATCGTCGACGAGACGCGAAAGCGGCGGTGGATCGGCATTGGCCGAGAGCGCGGGCAGATCGATCACCACGATCTCGGCCGTCATGATCTCGCCCGTCGGCATCTCGCCCGTCGGCATCTCGGCCATCGGGATCTTGGCCGTCGGGATCTTGGCTGTCGGGATCTTGGCAGTGTCGCCCAGCCGGTCGAGCGCGCGCATCAGGGCCAGCGCCTGCGCCGCGGCGCCGCCTCCCCCGCCGGTGACCGGGGCGGCTGAAAAGGCAAGCTCCAGCCCTTCATCGATGGGGGCGCGCATAAGCTCCATGCCCGGATCCGTGCCGAGCGGGTGCGGCACCCGCCCCTCCACACCGATCGCCCCGGCAAAGCTGCGGGTGAGGGTGCGCTTTTCCAGATCGCCATCGACCAGCAGCACCGCATGCCCGGCCCGCGCCAGATAGGTGGCAAGATTGGCGGCAAAGAGGCTTTTGCCCTCGTCATCGCCCTCGCCCGCCGCCGTGATGCCGATGCAGCGATAGGGCGTGTCGCGGCCGAGCTGAAGCGTGGTCTCCTTGCCGATGCCCAGCGCAAAGAGCACCCGCCGCAGCGTGATGACCAGCTCCTGACAGCGGGTGTCGCGCGCGGCCTGGGCGAGTGCGAGCCGGTGCCGTTCCGCCCGCGGCAGCGCCCGGGTCCAGGGCGGCAGGGCGCTGGCCAGGTCGCGCGCATCGCGCCGGGTCATGCGCGGCACCACGCCCAGAGAGCGCAGCCCGACCCGGTTGCCGACATCATCGGGGTCGCGCAGCCGGTCGTCGAGCTGGGCGCGCAGAAAGACCAGCCCGACCCCGACCAGGAGGCCGCCGATGGCCAGCGCGCCAAGCACCGCCTGGGCGGAGGCACCCGAGGCGCGATCGGGCGTGACCGGGCGGGCGATCAGCCGGGCCGGAATGCCTGGTGCCGGGGCCAGGGCGCGGCTTGCCTGATCGCGCGAGATCAGCGCGTCATAGCGGGCGCGCAGGATGTCGGCCTCGCGCTGCAGGGCGCTGAGCTCGATGCGCCGGTCGCGCCGGTCGCGCGCCTGGGCGGCAAGCTCGGCCTCACGCGCGGTGAGCAGCCCGGCCTCACGCCGCGCGGTTTCAACGCTGTGCAGGCGCGCATCGGCCCGCCGCGCGATTTCGGTGGCAATGGCCGCAGAAAGCTGATCGGTCAGCGCCGTCCCCGCCGTTTGGGTGGGCGCGTTTGGATCCAGGCTCAGCCGTGCGAGAAGGTCGGAAAGCTGGGTCTGAAGCCGCGTCAGGGCCGGATCGGTCAGGGCCGGGTCGAGAAGCTCGGCAAGCCGCCGCGCGTCGTCCCCGGCACGCGCAAGATGGGCGCTCAACGCCGCCGCCTCGGCTTCGGCCTGGGCAATGCGCTGCCGCAGCTCGGTCTGCGCGGCCCGCACCTGGGTCAGTTCGCGCAGCACCGGATCATCCTCGCGGCTTTCGCTCAGCCCATGCGTGGTCAGAAACGCCGCGACGCGCCGCTCGGCGCCCATCAGCTCTTCGCTCAGCCGCTTGGCCTCGTCGCTGAGCCATTGCCCGGCATCGCGCGCCTTGCGCTGCTGCATCTCGGTGCGCTGCTTGAAATAGCTGTCGGCGACCGCATCGGCGATCTGCCGGGCCATCTGCGGCCGGTCGCTGCGCGCCTCGATCCGGATCACATAGGTCCGGGCCTCCCGCTCGACCAGAACCGCACGGGCAAGCGTGTCGAGCGCGGCGCGATGCTGCGGGCCGCCGGCATCGGTCTCCTGGCCGATCAGGCCGAGCGATGCGGCCACCCGGCTCATCAGCCGTTCCGAGCGGATTACCTCGACCTCGGAATCCACAATAAGCGCATCGGCCAGAAAGATCGTGGGCGCCTGATCGCCCAACCCGTCATCGCCAAGCCGGGGGTCGATGACGATGGCTGCCTGCGCGGTGTAGACCGGCACGCGCAGCGCCAGCACGGCGGCGCCCAGCGCAAGGCCCACGCAGAGGCTTGCCAGCAGCAGCCCGGCATGGCGCCAGAGCGCGGCGGTGGCCGCACGCACCAGATCGGCCAGGCTGCGCTCATGGCTTTCAACGGGTGGCGCGACCGGGTCGCGATGCGCCTCGCGCAAGGGCAGGATGACGGCGGCGGCTTCCTTCATGGCGCGGCCCGCGGCGCGCGCGGTGCAGCGGCCGCCCGTGGCCCGATGGCCACCGCAAGCGCTGTGACCAGGATCCAGGGAATGCCATGCGGGTTGTGAAGCTGCGGTCCGAACTGGGCCATGACCACCAGCGCGATCAGCAGGGTGAGCGCCCAGGCGCCCGGGCCAGCACTGGGCCCGGCACCCTCCCGCCCCGACCGCCCCGACCGCCACAACCGGGCGCTGCGTGCCATTGCGGTCACCAGCGCGGCACTGTGCACCAGCAGCCCCAGCGGCCCCAGCATCACCAGAAGCTCCAGCGTCAGATTGTGGAACCCGACCACGCCGGCGCCGTAATGCGCCTGCACGGCCAGGATGCGGTTGGCAAAGGCGGGGTCGTTCCAGATGCCCAAGGCGGCATGGCCCAGAAACGGCCGGTTGATCCAGGCTTCCAGACCGAACTCCCACATCAGGGTCCGGCCGGTCAGCGTCGCATCGCGGTCAAGCGCGTCGAGCAGCGCTGCCAGCGGATCGATCCCCGCCACCACCAGCCCGGCAAGCGCCAGGCCCGCCAGCACCGGCAGGAGCGCCGGCAGAGCCGCACGGGCCGCCGGGTGCCGCTGCATCAGGTATAGCGCCGGTGCGAGCAGGGCGGTCAGCGCGCATAAAAGGATCGCGGTGGCCGAGCCTGCCCTGCTGATCAGAAAGACGGTCGCGGCCAGGCCGATCGCCGCGACGCCGCGCCAGCGCAGATCTGCGGGCATGAAGAGCAACAGCGCCGTGGCGCTGAGCGTGAGCATCACTGCGCGATGCCCCAGCGCGTTTTTCGACTCAAAAATGCCCACGAAATTGCCGCGATGGTCATAGGCGCGCAGCACCGAGCCGTCGAGATTGACCAGCGAGGCGATTGCCAGCAGCACCAGCACGCCAACCACCAGACGGCAGAGAAGCGCGGGTGTGCAGCTGCGCCCGATCACAAAGGCAATGGCCGTGCTGGCCACCAGCTGGGCGGAAAAGCGCAGCGTCGCGGCCGGGTCGGGCGACCAGAGCATCGAGATCGCGCAGGCCGCCGGATAGGCCAGAAAGATCCAGTTGGCGCGGATCAGCGCGATGACGACCTGCGGCAGCATCAGGACCCGCGCCAGCGCATAGGCATAGGCCGCGGCCCACAGAAAGGCGTGAAGGCCCAGCGCGGTGAAGGCGTTGCTGGAGATGAAGATCACGAAGATCGCAAAGGCGATATCGGCCCGGCGCCAGCTGGCCGCCGCGCGGCCTGGGTCCGCCAAGGCGGCGATCTGCGATGGCAGATGCGTGGGCGATGGCTGGGGCGTGCGTGACGGCGGCGGCGTGCGCAACGACGGGTGCGCATCAGAAGACGGGTGCGCGTGCGGCAATGGGTGCGCGTGCAACTGGGTCATGCCGCCTCGCCCCGATCCGCTGGCGGCCCGGGCAATGCCGCGCGCGGTGCGGCCCGCGCGATGTCGCCGCGCAGGGCAAGCTGCACCATTCGTTCAAGATCGCCGGTGTTTTCGCGAAACTGCCCGGTCGGGCGCGCCAGAATGGCGCTCGACGCAGCGGCGATCGCGGCCCGGTCCAGGCCGGTCAACAGCCCTGCCAGATCCGACGCATCCGGCCGGGGGATGGTAAAACCCAACCCGTCGCGCTGGATCCGCCGTGCGGTTTCGGTCCCGTCGACCGCGATGGCGGGGCAGCCGAAATAGCCCGCCTCATAGATCCGGTTGGGCAAAAGCCAGTCGGAATTGGCGCCGCGCTGCCAGAGATCCTGTGCCCAGACCAGATCGCAGCCCGCATAAATCCCGGCCAGATCATCGGGATAGCGATAGGCCCCGGTCCAGATCAGGTTCGGGTGGCGTGCGAGCGTTGCGGGAAAATCGGGCACGGCATGCATGTGCACGGCGCCCGAGATGCGGATCTGAAGGTCAGGGCCCATCCGCCGGGCGAGATCGGCGAGCAGCGCCAGGCTGGGCGCGCATCGGATCGACCCGACCCAGCCCAGAACCAGCGGCGGGCGGGCCGGGCCGTCCGGGCCATCTGGGCCGACTGGGCAGTCTGGGCGGACGGGACTGCTTGGGCCGTTTGGGCTGTCTGGGCGCATGCGGGGGCGGGCCGGCAATTCGTCTCCGGCCAACCGGTTTTCCAATAGATGCGTGGGCCCGGCATGGCGCTGCACGGGCCCGAAATAGGATCGCAGAAAGCCCGGCGAGGAGGTTACAAGCAGCGCGATCCGCCGCAGCAGCCAGCGCTCGACCCGGCGCAGCATTGCCGCGGCGGGCCCATGCGCGGTGAGCGATCCATGAATGTCGAGGCATTCATAGACGATCGCCGGGCGGCCGGGCAGGAGCGGCCGCAGCGCGACGGCCAGCGCCAGCATGTCGAGATTGCGCGCCAGGATCAGCTCCGGCGCGCCGAGCCTCCCACATCGCGGCAGCAACCTCGCGCAGGCACGCGCCAGGGCGGCACAGCGGGCGCCCATGCCGCCATTCCCGATGTTGCAGACATGCAGATGCGGCCAGTCGGGCTGGAAGGCCGGGTTCATGTTGGCGCGCCGAAACCCGGCGCTGGTCACCTCGTGACCCAGACTGCGCAGGCTCTTTATACGCCGGATCTGCGCTGCTTCCGCGATGTCGGAGGTCAGGATGAGGATCCGCGCCATGCCCGCCTCATCCGCCATAGAGCGCGGGCTGACGCAGCGACAGACAGCCCGCGCAGACGCCGCAATGCAGCACGCCGCGCAGCATCCAGAACCGCCGCCTGAGGCGCGACGGCGCAATCAGCCAGGCGCCCAGGCAAAAGCCTGCCTTGGCGAGCGCTGTGCAAAAGACCGCGGCACGATGGGGCGCGTCATAGGCGATGCTGGCATGGCTCTGACCCATGCGAAAACGGCGCCGCACCAGCCACCGCATTTGCAGCCGGCTCGGCGCGACCGGCTCCAGAACCGCCGCGTCGGCCGGGGCATAAACCGCCCCGCGCCGGGCGAGGCGAAAGAAGAACTCCGTGTCCTCCCCCCCGGTGCGGCCGCGCGACAGGTCGAAGCGCTGATCCTGCCAGGGCGTGCCGCGCCAGCGCAGCAGGGCGTTGCAGGTATGGCCCGTCTCGACCCGGCCCTGGCGCGCGACCGGCCGGTTGGAATGCAGGTCGAGCGCCACCATCCAGTCGGGCGCCCGACTGGATGGTGGCGCTCGACCTGCATTCCAACCGGCCGGTCGCGCGCCAGGGCCGGGTCGAGACGG
>JBCBKN010000337.1:0-5377 GCA_038521775.1 Pseudomonadota bacterium
CCGCCGCACTGAAACCCCCATCAGCACGCCGTAAACGGTGAGCAGCGCGAAGGAAAAGAGCGTGGTGAGCACCCCGAAGGCAAAAAGGTTGGGGTGGATCTCGACCGCAAAGGTCCCGTAGATCGCAATCGGCATCGTCACGTCCGACCCGCCGGTGAAAAGCGTGCGCGGAAACTCGTCATAGCTCAGCGTGAAGGCAAAGAGCATGGCCGAGAGCACGCCCGGAAAGATCATCGGAAAAGTGACCTTGCGGAAGGTCCGCGCCGGGGTGACGCCCAGCGCCCAGGACGCCTCCTCGACCGATTTGTCGAACCGGTTGAAAATCGCCAGCATCACGAGAAAGCAAAAGGGGAAGGTGTAGACGACATGCAGCACAAAGGCCGTGCCCCACCAGGTGCGGTCGATGCCCAGATTGTTGGCCACCAGCGCCATGCCCAGGCCCAACAGCACGCCCGGCACGATCATCCCCAGCACCACCAGGTAAAAGACGATGCCCGAGCCGCGAAACCGCTCGCGAAAGGCCTGTGCGGTCAGCGTGCCCAGAATGGTCGAGACCACCATGGTGGCAAATGCCAGGGTCAGCGAGCGGGTCAGCGCCTCGCCGATGGGCAGCGGCGCGATGCGCGAGGGTGGGGCAAAGCCCAGCACATGGCTGTACCAAAAGCTCGACCATTCGATGATGGGAAATTGCGGGCCGCCCTCGGGGCCCTGCTGAAAGCTCAGCACCGCCATCACCAGGAAGGGGCCGTAGAGAAAGAAGATGAAGAGCGCGGTGTAGACGGCCAGGCTGCTGCGCAAAAGCTTGAGGTGATGCATCTCAGAGCTCCCGCCGGATGTTGACCACGCGCAGGAGGGCGGTGACCGCCACGGCCATCACCACCGTCAGCACCACACCGACCACCGCCGCAAAGGCCCATTTCAGCGAGCCCACCTGGGTGACGATGATGTTGCCCAGAAGGTTGACCTTGCGCCCCGACAGGGCCGAGGCGGTGGCAAACTCGCCCAGCACCATGACGCTGACGAAAATCGCGCCGACGATCACGCCGGGCAGGCTGAGCGGGAAGATGATTCGGCGAAAGATCGTCCAGGCCGAGGCGCCCAGATCGCGCGCCGCCTCGATCAGGCTGGCATCGATGCGGCTGAGCATGAAGGCGATGGGCCCGACCATGAAGACCACATAAATCTGGACCATGCCGATGATCACGGAAAGCTCGGTAAAGAGCAAAACCTCAATGGGCTCGGAAATGATCCCCACCCGCTCCAGCACGATATTGATCGCGCCCTCCTTGCCCAGCATCGGCCGCCAGGCCAGCACGCGGATCAGGAACGAGGTCCAGAAGGGGATCACACAAACGACCAGCAGCACTGTCTGCACGGTCTTGTTGCGCAGGAACTGCCCGATGAAAAGCGCGGTGGGATAGCCGATGAGAAAGGTGATCGCCAGAACCGTCAGCCACAGCCGCAAGGTGCGCAGCAGCGCCCCGAAATAGGTCTCGGAGGCGAAAAACGTCTCCCAGCTTTTCGTCGTCAGATCCGATGAGATGGCAAAGGTCGTCTGGGTCCAGAAGCTGACATAGACCATCATCGCCAGCGGCAGGACCAGAAAGAGCAGCATCCAGACAATGCCGGGGACCAGCAGCAGCATATGCTTGTTGCGGGCCAGAAACCCCTCGCCCTGGTGTGGGGCCGCTTGCAGCGCCTGGGATTGCGTCTCGGCCACCATCACGCCGCCCCCCGCGCTTCGACCGGCGAGGAGAGCCGCCCGCTGGCCCCGAAAAGCAGCGCCGCCTCGACCGGCCAGTGCAGGATCTGCGGCGCGCCCTTGGTAAAGCTCAGCGGATCGGCGGTGCTCAGATGACGCTCGACCTCGACCATGCCGCCATCCGGCCGCTCGAAGAAGTAAAGCACGCGGCTGCCCAGAAACTCCGAGGCGATGAAGCGCACGGGCAGGGCAGGGCGCCCGGCGGGCACATCGCCCGGGGCGGCCATCTCCACCGCATCATAGCGGATCGCATAGAACGACACCCCGCCCGCGCCCGGCGGCAGGGGCAGCGCGGCGTCGCCGGTGACAAAACTCTCGTCCTGGCTGCGCCCGTCAAAGATGTTGTAGGCGTTCACGAACCGCGCGACTTGCGCCGTGGCCGGGGCGCTATAGACCGTGTCCGGCGGGTCGATCTGCAAAAGCTGCCCTTCACTCAGCACGATCATCCGGTCGCCCATGGCCAGCGCTTCGCTCTCATTGCCGGTGACATGCAGAAAGGTCACGCCCAGCGTCTCGCGGATGCGGCGCAGCTCAACGGTCATCCGCTCGCGCAGATTGGCATCAAGCGCGCCCAGGGGTTCATCCAGCAGACAGACCGGCGGCTCGGTGATCAGGGTGCGGGCCAGCGAAACGCGCTGCTTCTGCCCGCCCGAGATCTGGCCGACCATCCGCGCGCCCAGCCCGGTCAGCCCGACCAGATCCAGCATCGCCTCGACGCGCTGCGCCAGGGCCGCGGTGTCGGTGACCGGATCGACCAGCCGGTTGGCCAGGCCAAAGCCGATATTCTGCGCCACGGTCATATGGGGAAAAAGCGCATAGTTCTGCTGGACAAATCCAAGCCCGCGCAGATGCGTCGACCGGCGGGTGATGTCCTGACCGTTCAAGAGAACCCGCCCGGCATCGGCCGAATCGAGCCCGGCAACCAGGCGCAGAAGGGTCGATTTGCCGGACCCCGACGGGCCAAGCAGCGTGAGATATTCATCATTCTCGATTGTGAGCGACACATCAACGATGGCGGGCTTTCCGTCGAAAGACTTCGACAGACCCTGAAGCTCCATCATCAGGTGTCCCCCTCACATCTCGCCCAAGCTGGCAGGCCATGCCGCCAGGGGAAGTCTGGCTCATCGTGCGCAAAAGTCAAAAGGTTTGGCGGCCGCAACGGCGTTGCACAGCATGACACCAGAATCTGATTGCACATCTTGCTGCTATGCCGCATTTTTTCGCAAATGCAGTACGCGCATCGTCTACGAAGTACATTTCCATCCGGCCGGTCAGGCGATGGAGCCGCACGATATGGATGATGGCGCCCGTGCGAGCGACTTGCGCGCCAGAGCCATGGTTTCGCGCCCCGCGCCCCGCTATGCCGCCATTCAGGAGGTGCTTGAGCAGGCCGTGGCGGCAGGACGGCTGCTGCCGGGAACGGTGCTGAGCGAGGGCTCGGTCGCGCGGCTCTTCGGCACCAGCAGAACCCCGGTGAGGATGGCCCTCGTCGAGCTTGCGGCCCGCGGTCTGCTGGGGCGGTTCGAAGGCCGCGGCTTTGTGGTGCTGGGCCGCGAGCCGATCGACGGAACCGGCCCGGGGCCGATTGTGCCGCGCCGCGTCCAGCTCAGCCGGTCAGCGCTGGGTCTGTCCGCCGATCCGCCCACCCCGCAGCCGGGCAGTGCCGAGCGCATTGCCGAGGAGTTTGAGCGGGTGGTCGCACTGGCGCTGCCCTTTGGCCGCTACCGGATCAACGAGCAGGCGGCGGCCGATCATTTTGCGGTCAGCCGCACTGTGGTGCGCGAGCTCCTCACCCGGTTTCAGGATCGCGGGCTGGTGCGCAAGGATCTGCGCTCGCATTGGGTGTTCGGGCCGCTTACCGCCCGGGATGTGGCGCATTACTTTGCCATTCGCAGGCGGCTGGAGCCGCTCGCCCTTGCCGAAAGCGCGCCGCAGATCGGGGCCGCCGATCTGGCGGGTTTTCGCGACCGGCTCGATGGCGTGTTGAGCGCGGGCGCCGCCCAGCCGGATGCCGAGACGCTCAGCGGGTTGGAGCAGGATCTGCACAACCGGATGCTGGCGCGCTCGCCCAACCAGTATCTCCTGCGGATGATCCATCAAAGCCAGGTTGCCCTGACCGTGAACCGGGTGTTTTCGACCTTTGCGCGCCTCAACCGCTTCGATCTTGCGCTGCGCGAGCATGCGATCGTGCTGGAATTTGTGGTGCGCGGCGCCTATGACGCGGCCGGCCGCGCGCTTGAAGAGCATCTGGCGCTGTCGGCGACCCGCACGCAACAGCGCCTCAAGGCGATTTCGGTTTTCCCCGAACCGGATTTGCCGGGCTATCTGATGACGCAAAAGCGCTGATCGGACGCAGAGCAAACCCTGGGCAGACCCGGTTTGAGGCGCCCCGGGCGCCCCGCAAGCCCCGGGCACGCCGCAGGTCGCCAGCGCTCAGCGGCCCAGCGCCCAATCCCAGCCGCGCACCAGATAATTATGCTCGATCATCACCGTGTCCCAAACCGTGACCCGGGCCATGCGCTCGGCATAGCTGCCGCCTTCGCGCCGTGCGCCGGCCGTGAAGATCACCCGCCCCTCGGGATCGCAGATATCCTCGGCCGCCGGCGCGCCCTCATACCAAAACGCCCATTCGGCCGGGCTGAGCCTGTCGCGCACGGCATCGGGATTGGCCATATAGGCGCCGGCCCGGGCCATCAGCGCCCCGGCCTCGCCGTCGAGCCACCAGTTGAAATAGTCATAGGCCGCGTCGAGCGCCCAGCCGCTGAGATGATGGGAGAGCGCGAGCCCGCCGAACCAGCCGCGATAGCCCTCGCGCGGGGTGGTCATTTCCACCGGCACGCCCTCGCCGCGCAGCCGGGTCACGCCGGACCACCAGAGCGAGCCGATGGCCGGGCCGCCATCGCGCAGCGCCGCAATGGCTTCGGCCTCATCGGTCCAGAAACAGCGAAAATGCCCCGAGCGGCGCAGCGCGTGGAGCCGGTCGACCAGCGCATCGATCTCCTCAAGCTCCAGATCGCCGGGATCCTGGGGAAGCAGCTGCCCGCGTGCGCGCAGGGCCAGCACCATGTCGAGGCTGCCGATGGCCGCGTCGGCCTGCAGCACCACGCGGCCGGCCCAGGCCTGGTCGAGCAGGGCCGCCCAGCTTGTCACCTCGGCCGCATCCGCCCCGATCACCGCGAAACTGTCGGCATTGTGCACGGTCGGCAGCATCGAGATCTGCCCCGAGGGCGTGTCGCCCAGGCTGCCATCGAGCTGCACAAAAAGCCGCCGCGAGGGGTCGCCGCCCCAGGCACGGGGCAGATCGGGCGTCAGGCGGCCGGTTTTGGGCAAGGCGTTGATCTCGTCCCAGCGTGCGATTCGGGCGGTTTCGATCGGCTGGATCGACCCTGTGGGCCAGATCAGGTCGATGTCATGGAACCACTGGTCATAGACATCGAAACTGGTGGGGGCGAGCGCGCCGCGCCGCTGCGCCTCGGTCCCGTCAAGGGTGATGAAATCGAACGCGCGGCCCAGATCCCGGCGATCAAGGAGGCGGCGCGGGCGGGTCTGGGCCGCGCGTTCGATTTCATCACCCTTGACGGGACCGAGGCGCAGCGGCGCGGCGCGCTCGCCCCC
>JBCBKN010000338.1:0-5359 GCA_038521775.1 Pseudomonadota bacterium
AGGTCAACGCCATCCTCAACTGCCATCTCGCGACCGGGCGCATCGGGCGGCCCGGCTGCGGGCCGTTCTCGGTCACCGGGCAGCCCAACGCGATGGGCGGGCGCGAGGTGGGCGGGCTTGCCAATATGCTCGCCTGCCATCTGGAGCTTGAGAACCCCGACCATCGCGCGGCGGTGCGCAAGTTCTGGGATGCGCCGAACCTGCCGGAAAAGGCGGGGCTGAAGGCCGTTGAGATGTTCCAGGCCGTCGCCGATGGGCGGATCAAGGCGCTGTGGATCATCCACACCAACCCGGCCGTGTCGATGCCCCAGGCCGATGCGGTGCGCGATGCGATCGCGGCCTGCCCGTTCACGGTGGTCAGCGACATCACCGCCCAGACCGACACCGCCCGGCTTGCCGATCTCGTGCTGCCGGCGACGGCCTGGGCGGAAAAGGACGGCACGGTCACCAATTCGGATCGCACCATCAGCCGCCAGCGCGCGGTGCTGCCTGCCCCCGGCGCGGCCCGGGCCGATTGGGAGATCCTCGCCGAAGTCGGGCGGCGCATGGGCTGGCGCGCGGCGTTTGACTATCAAAGCCCGGCCGAGATCTTTCGCGAGCATGCCGCCCTTTCGGGCATTGCGGGCCGGATGGGGCGGGATTTCGACATCTCGGGCCTCGCAGATCTCGATGCTGGCGCCTATGCCGCGCTGCCGCCCACCCGCTGGCCTGTCAGGGCAGACCGGCGCCGCGAGCGCTTCTTTGCCGATGGGCAGTTCTATCATGGCGATGGCGAGGCGCGAATGGTGCCGGTGCGCTGGCGCAGCCCCGCCGCCGCGCCCGATGCGGCGTGGCCCTTTCGCCTCAACACCGGGCGTGTGCGCGACCAGTGGCACACCATGACCCGCACCGCCCTCTCGCCCCGGCTGGCCGCCCATCTGGCCGAACCCTATCTCGACATCCACCCCGAGGATGCCAAGCGGCTGGGCATTGTCGCGGCCGATCTGGTGCAGCTCGCCAACCCGTTGGGAGAGGCCATTCTGCGCGCCCGGATCACCACGGATGTCGCGCCCGGCCAGGTTTTTGCCCCGATGCATTGGACCGGCGAGACCGCACCCTCCGCCCGGATCGACGCGCTGATCCCTCCGGCCACGGATCCTGTCTCGGGTCAGCCCGAGAGCAAGGCCGCAACGGTCCAGGTCGCGCGCTATGACGCGGCCTGGTACGGGTTTGCCGTCTCCGCAACCCCGCTTCACCCCAACAGCACCTATTGGGCGCGGGCCGTCTCGACCGCGGGCCACCGCGCCGAGCTTGCCGGAGACAGGCAGATCGCCGATTGGGAGGCCGAGGCACGCCGCTTGTTCGGCCTGCCCTCCGCCCAGGCGACCTCGCTATGCGACCCTGCCCGGGGCACTGCGCGCATTGCGCTCAGCATCGACGGCCGGCTTACCGCGGCCCTTTTCGTGGCGCCCAAACCCGTGGCCGTGATGCGTGACTACCTTGCCGCATTGCCCGAGATCGACCCCGCGGCGGCACTCATGGGGCGGCCGAGCATCGACCAGCCGGATCCGGGCCCGGTGCTCTGTTCCTGCTTCGGGGTCGGTGTGAACACGGTTCTGCGGGCGATCGAGGAGCAGGCGCTCATGAGTGTCGAGGAAATCGGCACGGCGCTGCAGGCGGGCACGAATTGCGGCTCCTGCCGGCCCGAGCTTGCGGTGCTTTTGCGCGCGGCCGTGCGGCGCGAGGCGGCCGAATGAGCCTGGCCGAGCATGTGCGGATCTTGGGGCGCGGGCCGGGACGCGCGCGCGCGCTGACCGAGGCTGAGGCGGCCGACGCGATGAGGCTTATGCTCTCGGGCCAGGCGGAGCCCGAGGCGATCGGCGCGCTCCTAATGCTGATGCGGATGAAGGGCGAAACGGCAGAGGAAATCGCGGGGCTCGCCCGCGCCGCGCAAAGCCATCTGGTCGACTGCCCGTCCGCCGAGCTCGACTGGCCCTGCTATGCCGCCGGGCGCAGCCGCGGGCAGCCCTGGTTCCTGCTTGCCGCGCGCCTGGTTGCGCAAAGCGGCGTGCGGGTCCTGCTGCATGGCTGGAACGGCGATGACCACAGGCTGCGCGATGCGCTGGACCCGCTCGACATCCCCTGGGCACGCAGCGCGGCGGCCGCCCGTGCGGCGCTCGACAGCTCCGGCATCGCCTATATGTCGCTGGAAGATGTGCACCCGGCGCTCTTTTCGCTTCTGTCGCTGCGCCGCAAGCTTGGCCTGCGATCCTGCATCAACACGGTCTGCCGCATGCTCAACCCGGGGCGTGCCGCGGCCAGCGTGCAGGGCGTGTTCCACCCGCCCTACCGCGCCCTTCAGGCCGATGCGGCGGGGCGTTTGGGCTGGCGCTCGCTTACGGTGATCAAGGGCGGCGGCGGCGAGTTCGAGCGGCATCCGGGCAAGGAGGTTGCGGCATTCGGCCTGCGCGCCGGCGCAAGCTGGCAGCGGGTTTACCCTGCCCTCACCGCCGATGCGCGCCGCCTGGCCGATCTCGATGCAACACCGGCCGATCTGCCCCGGCTGTGGGAGGAAAACCGCGCCCCGGCTTTCGGGCGCGACCTTGTCATGGGCACGGCCTCCCTCGCCTTTGAAACCCTGGGCGCGGCCGATGGGATGGATGAGGCGGAGCGCCTGTGGCCGGCCCGCCACGCCGCGTCGTTCGCGGCATAGCAGAGGGGTGCGCGGTGAAGAGCTTTCCCATGTTTTTTCGCACCACCGGCCGGCGGATCGTGGTGCTGGGTGGCGGCGAACAGGCGGCCCAAAAAACCAGGCTGCTGCTCAAGACCGACGCGCAGATCTCGCTGATCGCGCCCGCGCTCGATCCCGAGCTTGATCATCTGGTCGAAACCGGCCGCGCGCGCCATGACCGAACGCTCGATGCAAAAAGCTTTGAGGGTGCGGCCTTTGCCTTTATCGCAACCGGCTGTCCTGGCTTTGACGCGGCCGCCCATGCGCTTGCGCAGGCCGCGCGATGTCCTGTCAATGTGGTGGACCGGCCCGAACTTTGTGATCTGACCACCCCGGCGCTGGTCGATCGCGACCCGATTGTTGTCGCGATCGGGTCGGAGGGCACGGCGCCGGTGCTGACCCGCGACATCAAAACCCGGCTTGAGGAGATGCTGCCACAGCGATTGGGCGGGCTGGCCGAGCTTGCGGGGCGGCTGCGCCCGGCGGTCGCACGGGGCGTGCCGCGGTCGCGGCGCCGCGCGTTCTGGGCCTGGGTCCTGAAGGGCAGGCCGCGGGAGGATTGGGTGCGCGGGCGTGAGCGTGAGGCCGCACGGGCGATCAAATCGGCGATTTCGGCCGGGGGTGCGCCGGAAGAGGCCGTCGGCCAGGTGGCCCTGGTCGGCGCGGGCCCGGGTGCGCGGGATCTTCTAACCCTTCGCGCGGTCACCCGGCTGCAGGAAGCTGATGTGATCTTTTACGACCGGCTGGTCGATCCTGAGGTTCTGGAGCTCGCCCGCCGCGATGCCGAGCGGGTGTTTGTGGGCAAGCATGTCGGCACGCATGCCTGGCCGCAGGACCGCATCAATGCCGTCATCCTGGCCGAGGCACGCCAGGGCAAGCGCGTGGTGCGCCTGAAATCTGGCGATCCGGGCATTTTTGGGCGGGCCGGCGAGGAGATTGCCGCGCTGCGCGCCGCCGGCATGCCGGTCGAGATTGTCCCCGGGGTCACCGCGGCCTCGGCCGCCGCTGCCAGCCTGGGCGAGACGCTTACGGAGCGCGGGGTCAGCGACACGCTGATCCTGACCACGGCAAGCGCGCAGGACGGGGCACCGCCGCCTGACAGCACGCGTTTTGCCGCGCCCGGCACGACCACCGGCTTTTACATGGCCGTTCGCCAGGCCCGGCGCATCCAGGGCGCGCTGCTTGCGCGCGGCATGACGGCGGACGCGCCGGTGCGCATCGTCATCGACGCCAGCACATCCGGCGAGCAGCGGCTGCGGTGCAGTCTGGGGACACTTTGCGACACGCTGCGCTCTGCGCAATGCACGGGCCGCGCCATGATCCTGGTCACCTGGCCCGCGCAGCAGATGGCCATCCCGGCCGCGCCGGCAGATCTTCCCGCACATGCCGACCCTGAAAAGGATCTTGTCGAACACATCGCGTGAACGGTGAACTGATCAGTTTGCGTTCCGGATACGGCTCGAACGCGCCACTGGCTATTTGCCAAGGTGCCGTGCCCGGCGGGGAGGGCCGCGCGACCGCAGCGAGAGCAACCGGCCCAAGGCGCCTCGAAATTGCCCCCGAAAAAACAGCGTTCCGCGCCGGAGCGCGCGGTACGGGCCGTATCTGACCCGAGCCGAACATAACGAGCCGGACCCAAGCTCAGCCATGGCGTGACCCGCGCCATGCGCCCGGAACCGGACGCGCCAAAGGATCTGCCGATGACCCGACCAGACGACGCGCATATCGCGTTGGCCATCCGGCTCGCCGCCCGTGCCGGCGAGGTGTTGACGACGCAGCGCATGGGTGGGTTTGAGATGAAGACCGATGGCAGCCCGGTCACTGCACTTGATCGCGAGGTCGAGACCGCCTTGCGCGCCGAGATCGCCCAGGCCGCTCCCACCCATGGCGTGATCGGCGAGGAGCAGGGCGCCGAGCGCCCCGACCGCGACTGGGTCTGGATCCTCGACCCGATCGACGGGACCCGGCAGTTCGCCGCCGGCCTGCCCAATTTCGGCGTGCTCATCGCATTGTGCCATCTGGGTCAGCCGGTCATCGGGGTCATTGCCAATCCGCTGATCGGGCTGACCTGTGTCGGCGTTGCAGGGCAAGGCACCACGCTCAACGGCCGCAGGGTCGAAACCGGCGCGGCCGGCCAGCCCCATGAGGTGATTGCCTGCCTTTCGGATCCCGATGCCTTTGACGCGCGCACCCGCCCCGGCTTTGAGGCCGTTCGCGCAGCAAGCCTGTGGAACGTCTATGATGGCGGATGCCTGGGCCATGCAGCCCTTGCCCAAGGGCGTATCGGGATTGCGCTGAGCGGCCCCAATCTCGAGGCCTTCGACATCGCAGCGCTGATCCCGGTGATCGAGGGCGCAGGCGGGGTGATCAGCGACTGGCAGGGCAAGGGGCTCGACGCGGCCTCGGCCGGCGCAGTGGTGGCCACGGCAAACCCGCGCCTGCACGATCGGGTGCTGTCCCTGCTCGGCTGAGCCGGCTGGCCGCATTCCGGGCATCGGCTTTCATGGATCAACCGGTCAGCGCGGTCCCTTGAGCGTCGAAGAAATGCAGCCGCGCGGGGTCGAACCGCAAGCCCAGCTCGGTTCCCGGCGGGGCATCGACATCGCCCACATGGCGGACCGTCAGCGTGCCCAGCCCCTCGCAGGCCAC
>JBCBKN010000339.1:0-5348 GCA_038521775.1 Pseudomonadota bacterium
CTGCGGCCCGGCGGCCGGTTCATGTGTCTGGAGTTCAGCCATGTTCCCGTCGACGGGCTGCGCTGGCTCTATGACCGCTACTCGTTCAATGTGATCCCCGCGATGGGCATGGCGATCACGGGCGACCGGGCCAGCTATCAATACCTCATCGAATCGATCCGCCGGTTTCCTGATCAGGAGCGGTTTGCCCAGATGATCCGCGATGCCGGGTTCGAGCAGGTGCGCTATCGCAGCCTTTCGATGGGCATTGTCGCGATCCATTCCGGATGGAAGCTGTGACGGCCATTGCCAGCGCCTGGCGGCTTGCGCGCACGCTGGCAACATTCGAGCGGACCGGGGCGATGCGGGTGGCGCTGGAGGCCATGGAGGCGCCGCGCGCCATTCGCATCGCCGCCCGGGTGATCGGCTGGCCGCTTTCGGTGATCGGGCTGACCGGCGACCGCAAGATGCCCCCCGTGGTGCGCGCGCTCACCGCACTGGGGCCCGCCTACATCAAGTTCGGCCAGATCCTGTCGACCCGCCCCGATGTGGTGGGCGAGGATCTCGCCCGTCAGATGCGGGTTTTGCAGGACAAGCTGCCGCCATTTCCGATGTCCCAGGCCAAGGCCGAGATTGCGCGGGAGCTGGGCGCGCCGGTCGAAGAGCTGTTTGCGGCCTTCGACGACCCTGTCGCCGCGGCCTCCATCGCCCAGGTGCATCGTGCCGAGCTTAAGGGCACGCGGCGCGAGGTTGCGGTGAAGATCCTGCGCCCGGGCATCGAGCGGGCCTTTCTGCGTGACGTCAAGGCGTTCTACTTTGCCGCCGATTTCATCGAGTTCCTCGCCCCGGTGACCCGGCGTTTGCGGCCGCGCGCGGTGATCGAGCATTTCGACAGCGTCGTGCAGGGCGAGCTCGACCTTCGGCTTGAGGCCTCGGCTGCCAGCGAGTTTCGCGCCAATACCGAGGAGGATGAGGGGTTTCGCGTGCCGGGCGTGGTCTGGCATCTCTCCGAACGCCGGGTGATGACGACCGAGTGGGTGCGCGGCATCAATATGGGCGAAACCGACGAGCTGGTCGCTGCGGGCAACGATCCCAAGCGCCTGGCGGTCAGCATCGTGCAGAGCTTTCTCAAGCATGCGCTGCGCGACGGGTTCTTTCACGCCGACATGCATCAGGGCAATCTGAAGGTCGGGCCGGATGGCGGCATCATCGCGCTCGATTTCGGGATCATGGGGCGGATCGACGCCTATACACGGCGGGTCTATGCCGAGATCATCATGGGCTTTCTGCGCCGCGATTATCAGCGTGTGGCCGAGGTGCATTTCGAGGCGGGCTATGTGCCGGGCGACCGCGACGTGCAGCTTTTCGCCCAGACCCTGCGGTCGATCGGCGAGCCGATTTTCGGGCAGGCGGCCGACAAGATCTCGATGGCCCGGCTGCTTGCGCATCTCTTTGACGTGACCGAGCGGTTCGGCATGGAAACCCGGACCGAGCTCATCCTCCTGCAGCGCACCATGGTGGTGGTCGAGGGGGTGGGCCGCTCGCTCGACCCGCATATGAACATGTGGGAGGTCGCGCGCCCCGTGGTCGAGGATTACATCCGCAGCAATCTGGGCCCGCGGGCGGTGCTGCGCACGATGCGCGAGACGGTGATGGTGCTGTCGCGGTTTGGCCCAAGGCTTCCGGCGCTGACCGAAAGGTTGCTCGTCGAAGCGGGCGGCCAGGGCACCGCCCCGCCACAGCCGCCGGGGCGGATCCAGGGGCGCTGGCTGCTGCTGGGCGTGGCCTTGGGCGTGGGCATGGCCGTTCTGGTGCCGCGGCTCTTCTGACGCGACCCGTTGACCGCGGCCGCGGCCCTGTGATTGGTGGCACGGCTGATCGGGAGGGGAGAGCTGGTCCAATGTCACATGCCGGGGATGATGACGACACCGACGCCCGGATTCTGGAACAGCTCAAGACCCTGCGCCGCATGCTGCGCGAGCACCGGGCCGCAACCGGCACGCCCTTCCGCTTTCCCGGCAAGCTCGCGCCGGAGCTGCGCCGGCCCGAATTCGAGGGCGCCCGGGTCTTTTCCAACCGCCAGCATCTGGTCACCGCGCTGATCTCGGGCGGCACAGGCGCTGAAATCGGGGTCGAGTTCGGGCATTTCTCGCGCGTACTGCTGGAAAGGCTGGACCCGCGCGCGCTGCACCTCTTTGAGCTCAACTTCGCCCGGGTGCATGCGGATGTGACGTCGGACCCGCGGGTGACCTGCTGGGAGGGGGATTCCTCGTCCAACCTCGCCCAGCTGCCTGACGGGCATTTCGACTGGATCTACATCGATGGCGATCACAGCTATCAGGGCTGTCTGAAGGATGCCGAAACCGCTGAGCGCAAGCTCAAACCCGGCGGCATCGCGGTCTTCAACGATTACACGCATTGGAGCCCGCCCGACGCGGCCCGGCTGGGCGTGATGCCGGTGGTCAATGAGCTGATCAATTCCGGCCGGTGGAGATTGCGCGGCATCGCCCTGGCCTGGCACGGGTTTCACGACGTGGCGCTGGAACGCATCTGACCGGGCGCGGCACGGGGCGCCGCCCAACCGGCAGCGCCCGCTTTCGTCGATGCGCCGCGCCCGGCGCCTCAGACAGCGGTGCCGTTCAAGGCAAGCTGCCCGCTGGCATTCACGGTCAGCGTGTGCGTGGTGCCGTTCGGGTCGGTCAGAACCAGGCTGCTGCCCGCCCCGGTGACCTCAAGGCTTTGCGGCACCTGGATCGGGTCGGCCGCCCAGGGCGCGTCGATCACATATTCCGCCCCGCCATTCATAATCACGTTGGAGTGGATGACATTGCCGTTCGAGCCCGAGACGAGATGCACGCCGGCATTGGCGTTGATCATCACATTGCCCAGCACGATGTTGCGCTGCGCGTCGTTGAGCTCGATGCAGGCGGGCCCGGTGCTGTCGAGATGGTTGCTGATGAAGGAGTTGTTGAATGAGGTGGTTCCGGAGGCGCTGACGGTCCGGATGCACACATCGTCGCAAACCCCGAACATGCATCCGTAAAAGATGTTGCGATAGGCCCCGTCCAGAAGGATATGCGGCAGTGCCAATGTGCCGGTCAGGCGGCCATGGAACTTGCCCGAGAACATCACCTGCTTGGTATAGCGGCCCATATAGACCTGGATGTAGCGGCTGGCCTCGACCTGAAAGCGCGGCGTGAAGTCGAGATTGTTGGACCCCAGGTCCGGCTCCGAACTCCCAAAGTAATTGTTGATCTCAACGGCATATTTGTTGGCTGTGTTGGGTCCGGTTCCGGCGCCGTCATCGCCGCATTCGACAATGGTGATGTCGATGCGGCTGTCCCAGACCTCGCGCAGTCGCAACACGGTGCCGCGGCAGTTGAAGACGCCGACATCGCGAAACTCCATCGAGGTCGCAATGTCGATGCGGAAGATGTCGGCATCGACAAGCCCGTCCGAGATCACCTGAAAATCGCTGAACGACCAGTTGATCACGCGCGCCGCATTGGGTGCGGTGATGTCGCCCTGGATCCGGAACAGGCTGTTGGAGATATTGTCCGAGATGCGGAACACGGTCTGGCCCTTGCCCGCACCTTTGAGGTGAAACTCCAACCCGGCGGGGTCGTTGAGCAGCCGGTAGTCTAGGATCCGCTTGGTCACCCGATAGGTGGCGCCGATCGGCTCGCAGGGCACGCGGTTTTCTATGCACCATGTGTGGCAGGCCAGGATCGCGTCGCTGTCATCGGTCGTGTTGTCGCCCAGGGCGCCCCAATGCTCATAGGTCGCGCGCCCGTCCGGCGACCAGTTGCGCGCATCCGCCGTGGTCAGGGCCGTGCCCCCGGCATCCTCGACATAGGCCAGGCCTGCCACGCGCAGGCGCGTGATCCCGGCGGCAACCGTGCTGGCCTCGGCTTCGGCGCGGCTGGCAAACCCGAAGGCATGGCGCAGCAGATCGGCAGGGGTGGTAAAACCGCTTGTGCCCTCCGGCCCGTCGGTCGTGTCCGAAACATCGACGATGTAGAGCGCATCGCCCGCGGCCGGGTCGGTCACATGCTTGGCAATGTCGGTCAGCTTGGTCATGCGGGCGTCTCCAGATAAAGCGCAGCGTCGGTTTCACGCAGCAGCGCCGCGCCGGTCGACAGGGTGAGCGTCCCGAACCCGGCGCGGTGCGCGGTCAGGCGCTTGAGATGCGGGCGGGCCATGGCCGGCCAAACGCTGCTGGTCGGAAATCCGACGACCGCGTCGCTGCTGTCGTCGTCATAGGTGAGCGCGAGGTCATAGAAGGGCGCGCTCAGCGTGCTCAGCCCCGGCATGTCGGCGCCGCGGGTGGCAGGGGCTGCCAGGGTGGGGATGTAGCTGCCCTGCGCGGTCTGCGCGGCAAGAAAGACCACGCTGCCGCCGGCAACCAGCGTGTCCGGGCCGATGCCCACCCGAAGATCGCCGGTGAAATTGGGTGTGTAGGTGAGGCTCACCCGCACCACGCCGTCGCTGTCGGTGGTCTCGGTAATGTCCTGAAGCCCACCCGCCGCGCTGGAGGCGGGGCCGAGGCTGCCAAAGCTTCCGCGCACCGCGGAGTTCTGGCCCACGCCCAGATCGCGAAACTGGATCATCAGCCGGCCCGAGCTTCCCGGCTGGCAGAAGAGGGTGAAGCGCAGCGTTTCGCCCGCGGTCACGGTGATGATCTGTTCCAGCCGGGCGCTGTCATTGCCGCCGCCGGTCAGGACCAGCCCTGTCCAGCGGCCGCGCAGCGACAGGCCCGCCGATGCGGCCGCAAGGCCCGCGGCCATGCTCCAGCCGCCGGCGCTTGCCTCGCTGTCGAGCAATCGGTTGGTGGCGCCGGTTTCGACCAGCAGCCCTCGGGCCTCACCGTCAAGGCTGTGGTCAAAACGGGGCGCGTCGGCCGTCAGGATCTCAATCGCCCCGGTCGCGTCATGGCGGGTTGCAGTGCCCGGCCGGGTGAAGCTGTGCAAAGCCGCAAAGCTCGCGCTTGCCCCGCCTGCCCCCGCATAGATCTGGGCGGCATAGTCAGCGAAAAGGTCGGCCTCGGTGATCTCGACCTGCGCGCTGCGCTGCGCCGTGCCGACCGGGTTCGACGCCTCGACCGTGACGGTCACGACAGCAGACGCGCCGCTGGGCGTGCCGCTTAACACCCCGCCTGCCGACAGGGCGAGGCCGGCCGGCAAGGGGTCGGATCCGGCCGCGACGGCAAACGCAAGATCGGTGCCCGAAAACGCCGCACTGAGGTCGAGCGGCGCAAGCGGCATGGTGCGCACAAACACGAACTGCCAGCTTCCGGCCGCGGCAAGGGGGGCGATGTAGGAGATCAGCGGGGCCGAATAGCCCGTGATGCTCCCCCCCACATCGATCGC
>JBCBKN010000340.1:0-5325 GCA_038521775.1 Pseudomonadota bacterium
CCCGGGAGACCAGTGGAAACGCAATCACGCAACCTTGTCGGTGGCCTTGTTGAGCACGCGGCTCCACATCGCCTTGCCGGCTGCGGTCAGGCTGCCTTTTTCGTCCTGCTTTTTGTATTCGACCTTGATCGCGCCATACTGGAAGACCACCGTTTCGGTCGGCACATCGTCGCCATCCGAACCCGACCAGGTGATGTCCTGAACCATAACCATGGTGAAGGTAAAGGTCATGAACACATCGCCCGAGGCATCGGTCGAGGCGCCCGAGCGGCGCAGTTCGATCTTGGCATCGGGGAAGTGCTTGCCCAGCACCAGATTGGTGAAGAGATCGCAGGATGCAGCGTCGGTCTGCTTTTCGACCTCAAATTCCTTGAAGGTCGCCTTGCCAGCGCCACCGCCACCGGTCATCGAACCGATATTGATGACGTTCTCAGCGCCAAAGGTGAAGCTGCTGATTTCGATGCAGTCCTTGTAGGACTTCGATTCACCCTTGACGCCATTGATGAAGAGTGTTGCGTCGAATGCCATTGCTGTTGCTCCTTGGGGTTGGCCATTGTTTGGCCGGTTGGGTCATCGGGCACATTCAGGGAGAAGCTCAGCCGCCCTTTTCGGACGGAAGCTTCGAAACGAGGCGGAGAGACACCGAAAGCCCCTCCAGCTGGTAATGCGGGCGCAGGAAGAATTTCGAGCTGTAAAAGCCCGGATTCCCCTCGATCTCCTCAACCACAACCTCGGCCGCGGCGAGCGGCATGCGCGCCTTGACATCCTCGGCCGAAATCTCGGGGTTGAAGTCGATATACTGCTCGATCCAGCCCTGCAGCCAGCTTTGCATCGCATCGCGGCTTTTAAACGAGCCGATCTTGTCGCGCACGATGCATTTGAGGTAATGCGCGAACCTGCAGGTGGCGAAAAGATAGGGCAGGCGCGCGCCCAGATTGGCATTCGCCGTCGCGTCGGGATCGTCATACTCGGCCGGCTTGTGCAGCGATTGCGCGCCGATAAAGGCGGCCATATCGCTGTTCTTGCGGTGCACCAGCGGCATCAGCCCGTTCTTGGCAAGCTCGGCCTCGCGCCGGTCGGTGATGGCAATCTCGGTGGGGCATTTCATGTCCACGCCGCCATCATCGGTGGGGAAGGTGTGGGTCGGCAGATTGTCGACCACCCCACCCGATTCCACGCCGCGGATGCGGCTGCACCAACCGTAATTCTTGAACGACCGGGTGATGTTGGTGGCCATCCCATAGGCCGCGTTCACCCAGGAATACTTGCCGTGATCCGACCCGTCAGTGTCCTCCTCAAAGGCAAACTCATCGACCGGGTTGGTCTTGGCGCCATAGGGCAGCCGGCCCAGAAAGCGCGGCATGGCCAGTGCCAGATACTGGCTGTCCTCGCTTTCGCGCAAGCTGCGCCAGGCGGCATATTCGGGCGTCTGGAAGATCTTGGTCAGATCGCGCGGATCGGCCAGCTGCTGCCAGCTGTCAAACTGCATCAGCTTGGGATCGCCCCCGGCAATGAAGGGCGCATGCGCGGCCGCGGCGATCTTGGACATCTCGCCCAACAGCTCCACATCCGGCGGGCTGTGGTCGAAATGGTAATCGCCCACCAGACAGCCATAGGGATGGCCGCCGAACTGGCCGTATTCCTCTTCATAAAGCTTCTTGAAGAGCGGCGACTGGTCCCAGGCCGTGCCTTTGAATTTCTTCAGCGTCTTGTGAAGGTCTTTCTTGGAGACATTCATCACGCGGATTTTCAGCATCTCGTCGGTTTCGGTGTTGTTGACGAGATGATGCAGCCCCCGCCAGGCGCTTTCGAGCTTCTGGAACGCGTCGTGATGCATGATCACATTGACCTGCTCGGTGAGCTTGCGGTCGATCTCGGCGATCATCGCCTCGATGGATTTGAGCGCATCGTCCGAGACCAGCGTGGTGTTTTCCAGCGCCGTGGCGGCCAGCGTCTTGACCGCCTCCTCAACCGCGCTGCGCGCGCCGTCCGATTTGGGCCGGAACTCCTTTTGCAAAAGGCTTGCAAAATCGCTGTCGGCCAGTGTGGTTTCGACCGCGGTGCCCTGGGCGTCCTGTTCAACCTCAGCCATCGATCACTCCTCCCCCTCGGCTTTGGGCGCAGCAGACAGGGTCTTGAGAAGCTCCGGGTCGTTGATCGCCTTGGTGATCAGCTCCTCGGCCCCGGTCTTGCCGTCCATATAGGTCATCAGGTTTGACAGCTGGGTGCGCGCTTCCAAGAGCTTGCGCAGCGGCTCGACCTTGGCTGCAACAGCCGCGGGGCTGAAATCGTCCATGCTCTCAAAGGTGATGTCGACGGCCATATTGCCCTCGCCGGTCAGCGTGTTCGGCACCGAGAAGGCCACCCGCGGCTTCATCGATTTCAGCCGGTCGTCGAAATTGTCGACATCGATCTCAAGAAACTTGCGGTCGGCGACAGGCGGCAGCGCGTCTTCGGGCTTGCCCGACAGATCGGCCATCACCCCCATGACAAAGGGCAGCTGGATCTTCTTCTCCGCGCCGTAGACCTCGACATCATACTCGATCTGCACACGCGGGGCGCGGTTGCGCGCGATGAATTTCTGACTTTCAGCCATTCGATCCGTTCCTCTCCCGATCCGTCATCCTGTTCCTCATTGACCGTGGCGGCGACGCACGGTCACTCCTCTTCCTCAAGGCCGCCAATGCGCACGACCTGGTCGTATCCATCACTCGCCATGTCGCGAATGATGGTGGTGAAATCGGCATCCACGAGCCGGCGCGCCCGCCGCAGCAGAAGCGGCACGGGGCTGGAGGGCTCGTTGCGCTCATAATACTCGCAGAGGCGATCGAGCGTGCGCACCACATCCGCGCCGCTGGCAATCGCACCCGGGGCAGCACCGCTTGCGCGCCGGGCAGCGGGCGCGGCGCCGCCATCCAACAGGTCCATATCGGCACCGTCATCCTCGTCGCTTTCCTCGCCGTCGTCGCTGTCGGCATCCTCGGCCGGCAGGTCGACATACTCATCGAGAAGCTGCGAGATCCGGTAAAGCGCCCGGTCCAGCCCTGTGAGATCCGGTGCGCTGGGCCCGGTCCGCTCGGTCAGCAGCGCGTCAATTGCCTTGGTGGCGCTGCGGGCCTCGGCCACGGAGGCGACGGTCGTTTCAAGATGCGCGGCATCGGTGTCGGCAAACGCGGCCATCACCGTGGCGCGGTCGAGGTCGAACCCCTCGGGCGCCGGGGCCTCGCCGCGCACGATCGCCAGATCGCGCAGCGTGATCCGGCCGAAGGCGCGGCTTTCGGTCAGGGGCGCCAGGCGCAAGGCGCGCAGCACCGGGCCGTCGCCCTCGCGCTCCGACAGCGTAAAGGGCGCCATCGCGTTGATCCGCATGGTCGGATCGTCATCGTCATCGGCATCCAAAAGCGGGTGCACATCGTCCCAATGCGCGTCCAGCAGCTCCTGCACAAAGCTAAGCGTCACCGCCAGCGCCGGCAGCCCCTCCAGCCGCAGCGACGCCTCGGCCAGGATCGCGGCCAGGCGCAGATCCTTGCTGCGGCCGAGCAGTTCGGCGGCATCGCGCGCCACCGACGAAAAATCGGGCTCTTCGGCCGCGATGATCGCGCCGCCGACCTGCTGTTCGGGCTTGCCGCGCGCCGCCTCCAGCAGCTCGATGAAGGCAGGATCATATTCGAGATCCGGGCCGCAAGGCTGCGCGGCGTCGACCGGTGCCATCAGTTCGGCAAGGTCGGGTAGCATATCGCGCTCTCCTTACAACGCTGCCGGCCTACGCCCGGCGAGCTTGCGGTGGGCCACAACCTAGGCCCGTTTCACTCGGTGCGCAAACACTCTAGCGCGCGAATTGCAAGCCCGATGTGACCCGCATCACCGGAAAACAATTGGCGCAAGGAATGTCGGCTACAGTCCTAACGAAGCGTAAAAAAATGGCCCCCACGAGGAACATGGAGGCCCAATCGGGCGCCAGAGAGGCTGGCGCGCCAATGCTCAGCTCGAGACTTGGATCTCGACGCGACGGTTCACTGAGTCGCGCGGCATGGTTGAGTTGCGAAGCCGCTTTTCGCCCATGCCATGGGCGCGCAGACGGTCCTCGGCAATGTCGCACCGCGAGACCAGATGCTCGACAACCGCCTCGGCCCGGGCCCGCGACAGGATCAGGTTGTACTCATCCGAGCCTGCCGCATCGGTGTGGCCGATGATCTCATAGGATCCGGTGTCGAGCGCCAGCGCCTGGCACAGCTTGTTGAGCTCATCGCGCGCCTCGGCCTTGAGGATGGCGCTGTTGAACTCAAAGAACACAACCAGGTTGATCGACATCTCGTCGCTCATCACCGGCAGCGCCTCGGTCACCGCGGCCGGCACGATCTGGGCCTCTTCGGTCACTGCAGGGGTCGTTGCGGCAGTCTCCGGCACTGCCTGCGTGGCGGGCTGGCGGGAGGGCTGCGTCGACACGACCGCCGCGCTCTCTGCCGGGCTGGTCGTCTCGGCGGTCGTTGTCTGTGCGGTGGGCACCGGGCGGATGGTGCGGGTCGCCGGATCTTCCTTGGGCTGGGTGGCCAGCACCTCGCGCTGCTGCTGGATGCGCTTGAGGATTTCCTCAGCCGACAGCGACTGCGCCGGGGCGATCTGCGGCACGACGGCAAGAGCAGCGGCCAATAGTCCGAAACGGGTTGCCGAAAGCATAGAAGTCTCCTCCAGATGGGGCAAAACCGGCTGACACGCAGCCAGGACCTGCCGGCGGAACCAGTCTGGAACATAACGCAAACAGGCATATCGGAACAGACATGCCGCGCCACATTCGTAAGCAGAGTGTGACCTGCCGCACCGGCGCGGCGGCATGCAGGCGAAAACTGGGCAAGATCGCGACCGCGCCCGTTTCTTGCCGGTTTGGCGCGAGAAACTTGCCCGCGGCCCCGGGTCTTAGGGCTTTTCCTTGGTAATCAGAAAACGCCAGACCACCGCCGGCTTGGCCCGCTGCAGGGCCGGCTCCAGATCGCGCACGAAGACCGACAGCCCCTCCTCAAACGGCTGCAGCTCGTCAAAAAGCGGCGTCTGGCTGACCAGCGCCACCATAATGTTCTTGCCCAGAAACAGGTTTTCGTCCGGGTTCTCGGCGGGCACCTCGAAAGCCAGTGTCTGACTTGCGTGTTCGGCAAGCGGCCAGGACAGCTGGACAATCCGTTGCCCGGTTTCATCAACCGTGCCGATCCGGTCGATGGCATTCTCCTCACGGTTGTTGCGGGGCAGAAACTGGTTCACCTTGCCGACACTGTCTGCATAAAACACATGCAGATAGCCCGAACTTTCCGGCGGCAGGACCAGATCGATCAC
>JBCBKN010000341.1:0-5301 GCA_038521775.1 Pseudomonadota bacterium
ATCCGGCTCGGCGTGCATTCCCAGACCCCCGAGGTGACCCGCCCATCGCCCGAGGTGAAGAAGGTGTGGATCAGCTCATGCGGGGTGTCGGTGGTGAAATGCTCCGGCTGGGCCTCGGTCCCGGGCTCCATGCCGGTCTCCGGATGACCCTCGGGCAAAAGGCGAATGCAGGCGTCCGCGGTCATGACATATGCTCCTTGCGCGTGGTGCCCGGGCCGGTTCGAACGCTGATGGCCCGTGCCGACCTCCTCCGCCGCTTTCAGGCGCGGACAGTCGATCGGCACCCAAGGGTGTGCGGCTCAGCGCCCAGATTTCAAGCGCGCGACAAGCCCGCAGCGCCGCTCGGCCCGCGGGTTCCGCGGCAAGGCAAGGCCGCGCCGGCGGGACCTGGCGCGCGGCCCGGATTTGTTGACAGGGTGCCGGCTTCCGCCATACTCGCGCGGCAAGGCGGCCCCGCCGCATCACCCCAAAACCAGCCGGAGAGCTGGAAGATCCAGGGAGAGGACCCCCATGAAACGTGAGCATTATCAGATCCTGGCGCAACGCGCCCTGGCGCAGCGTGCCTTGTCGCGGCGGCGCGTGCTGCAGGGCGGTGCGGCGCTGAGCGCGGCGAGCCTTTTGCCCAAGGTGGCGCTGGCCGACGGGCATGGCAGCCTGCGCGCCGAGATCCTGAAGATCCCCGGCGTGGGCGTGGGCTCGCCCACCGATGCCGATTGGCAGAAGGTCGGCGAGCTGTGCCTGGGTGCGACCAAGGAAACCGTGCAGCCCGGCGAGTTTGCCGGGGTTGAGCTCACCTTCATGGGGCTCAACAACCAGAACCTGCACAACTTTCTGTTCCGCGGCTTCCTGAAGCCCTGGGAGGCCTATACCGGCGCGACCATCAACTGGATCGATCTGGCCCAGGCCGACTATAACGCCCGCCTGCAGCAATCGATCGCCACCGGCACGGTGGATTTCGACATCATCGAGATGGGCGCGCCGTTCGAGGGCGACGTTCTGGGCCGCGGCATGGCCAGCGAGATGCCCGGATGGGTCGCAGATCTCATCGATATGGACGATTATGTGGGCTATCTGAAGGCCCCGGTCGGCACCTGGGGCGGCAAGACCTACCGCATCTCGATCGATGGCGACTGCCACACCTTCGCCTACCGGACCGATTATTTCGGCGAAGGCTCGCTGACCGGCCGCGACGTGCCCAAAACCTGGCAGGAGGTCGACGCGATCTCCAAGGAGCTGATCGGCAAGGAAGACCCGCTGACCGGTCTCTCGGCCCATGGCTATCTCGACCCGCTGAAGGGCTGGGGCGGCTTTGGCTTTTACTTCCTGGAAAACCGGGCCTCGGCCTATACCAAGCACCCCTCCGACCCGGCCTGGCTGTTTGACCCCGACACCATGACGCCGCGGGTGAACAATCCGGGCTGGGTGCAGGCCATTCAGGACGTGATGGATCTGATCGAGGCGGGCGCCTATCCGGCCGACCAGATCAATGCCGACCCCGGCGTCACCGCGTTCCAGCAATTCCTTGCCGGCACCGGCTCGATGCTGATGTGGTGGGGCGATGTGGGCTCGAACGCCCGCACCTCCGACACCTCGCTGGTCGGCGATGTGGTGGGCTTTGGCATCAATCCGGGCTCGGACCGGGTCTACAATGCCAATGCCGGCGCCTGGGAGGAGACCTATAACGAGGCGCCCAACATGGCCTATATCGGCTGGGGCGTTTACGTGATGGCCCGGGTCGACACCGACAGCAAGAAGCAAAAGGCGGCCTGGTCGGCGGCGGCGCATCTGGGCGGCAAGGACCTCTCGCTTTGGGCCTCGGCCTACCCGTCGGGCTTCCAGCCCTACCGCAACTCGCATTTCAACTATGACGAGTGGGAAGAGGCGGGCTATGACCGCGCCTTCGTGGCCGATTATCTCGGCTCGAATGCCGACAGCTACAACCACCCCAACCCGGCCATCGAGCCCCGGATCCCGGGCATCTTCCAGTACTACTCGATCGCCGAGGATGAGCTCGCCAAGATCTATGCCGGGCAATACGGCTCGGCCCAGGAAGGGGCGGACGCCATCGCCGCGGCCTGGGAAAACATCACCGACCAGATCGGCCGCGAGCAGCAGATCGCGCTTTACAAGGCCTCGCTGGGCCTCTGAGACCAACTGGGGGGCGGCGGCAGCGCCGCCCTCACCACTCCAGCACCACCTTGCCGGTCTTGCCGGCGCGCAGGTCATCGAAGCCTTCTTCGAACCGCTCGGCCGGCAGGCGGTGGGTGATCAGCGGGGTGAGGTCGAGCCCGCCCTCGACCAGCGCGATCATCTTGTACCAGGTCTCGAAGATCTCGCGGCCATAGATGCCCTTCAGATGCAGCATCTTGAAGATGACCTCGTTCCAGTCGATCTCGAACGCGGTGGGCGCGATGCCCAGAATGGCGATCTTGCCGCCATTGTTCATCGCCGCGATCATGTCGCGAAAGGCCGGGGCCGCGCCCGACATCTCCAGCCCCACATCAAACCCCTCACGCATGCCGATGCGGGCCATGACCCCCGGCAAGGGCTCTTCTGCTGCATTGACGACATGCTCCAAGCCCAGCGCGCGGGCCAGCTCCAACCGGTACGGCGAGACATCAGTGATCACCACCTTGCGCGCGCCCACCCGCTGGGCAACCAGGGCTGCCATGATGCCAATGGGTCCCGCGCCGGTGACCAGCACATCCTCGGCCACCAGATCGAAGCTGAGCGCGGTGTGCACGGCATTGCCGAAGGGGTCGAAAATGGCGGCGATCTCATCGGGGATGGCGTCCGGAATGGGCACGATATTGCGCTGGGGCAGTGCTATATATTCGGCAAAGGCGCCGGCGCGATGGACCCCCACGCCCTTGGTGTCGCGGCACAGATGCGCGCGGCCCGCCCGGCAATTGCGGCAGACCCCGCAGGTGATGTGCCCCTCGGCCGAGACGCGTTGCCCGACGGAATACTGGGTGACGGCTGTGCCGCATTCCACGATCTCGCCGCAGAACTCATGGCCCACCACCAGGGGCACCGGCACGGTCGCCGCGGCGAAGGGATCCCAGTTCCAGATATGCGCGTCGGTGCCGCAGATGGCGGTCTTGCGCACCTTGATCAGCACGTCATTGGGGCCGGGCTTGGGGATGGGCACCTCTTCCATCCAAAGCCCCGGCTCAGGCTTGGCCTTGACCAGGGCTTTCATCGGATGACACCCAGCTCGCGGCCCGCAACTGCAAAGGCGTCGATGCAGCGCGCGACATCTTCCGTGCTGTGCGCGGCCGACATCTGGGTGCGGATGCGGGCCTGGCCGCGGGGCACGACGGGGAAGGAAAAGCCGATCACATAGACGCCGAGCTCCAGCATCCGCTCCGCCATATCGGCGGCAAGCTGCGCCTCGCCCAGCATGACGGGGATGATCGGATGGCCCTCGCCGGCGAGGGTAAAGCCCAGCCGCGTCATCTCGGCGCGAAACTTCTCGGCATTGGCATGGAGGCGGGCGCGCAGATCATCGCCCGCCTCGACGAGATCAAGCGCGGTGAGCGAGGCCTGCGCAATGACCGGGGCGAGCGTGTTGGAGAAAAGATAGGGGCGCGAGCGCTGGCGCAGCCAGTCGATCACCGGGCCGCTGGCCGCGGTATAGCCGCCCATCGCGCCGCCCAGCGCCTTGCCCAGCGTGCCGGTCAGGATGTCGACGCGCCCCTCGACCCCGCAATGGGCCGGGGTGCCGCGCCCGCCCTTGCCCATAAAGCCGGTGGCATGGCAATCATCGACCATCACCATGGCGTCGTATTTCTCTGCCAGATCGCAGATCGCCGGCAGGTTGGCCACGATCCCGTCCATGGAAAAGACGCCATCCGTGGCGATCATCCGAAAGCGCGCATCGTGGGCATCGCGCAGCCGCGCCTCCAGCTCGGCCATGTCATTGTTGGCATAGCGCAGCCGCCGCGCCTTGCTGAGGCGAATGCCATCGATGATCGAGGCATGGTTGAGCGCATCGGAGATGATCGCGTCCTCCTCGCCCAAGAGGCATTCGAAGAGCCCGCCATTGGCGTCGAAACAGGCCGCATAGAGGATTGCATCCTCCATCCCCAGATAGGTGGCCAGCCGCGCCTCCAGCGCCTTGTGCGGGGTTTGCGTGCCGCAGATGAAACGCACCGAGGCCATGCCGAAGCCGTAGCGGTCAAGCGCCGCCTTGCCCGCCTCGGCCAGGGCCGGGCTGTCGGCGAGCCCCAGATAATTGTTGGCGCAAAAATTCAGCACCTGCCCCGCCGCGGTGTCGATCTGGCCTGCCTGCTTGGAGCTGATCACCCGCTCGGTCTTGTAAAGCCCGTCGCGCCGCAGCCCGACCAAGGCGTCGCTGAGATGCGCATCCATGCTCATGCCGGGCCTCCTTTTGTCCTGCGGGGTGAGGCTAGCGTGAAACGACCGGTTCTGACACCCACATCACGAGCGCGCACACGCAGATTGCTCAGAGCTGGGGGTGTTGCTGGGTGCGTTGGTCGACTGCTTCGAGCCCAAGTTGCAAATTTTCTGCGACGCGGCCAAAGTCAGCTTCTATCAAGGCTGAAGTCTGGGAAGACACGTTTATGACGCGATCACTCGCAACTGAGTTTGAAAGTAGCGGAAGGGTTTGGCTCAGAAACGCGGTTTCGGAAGAAGACCTGAAGCTCTTTGATAACTCGACCACGGCGTCCACAAAGGCAGGACAAAGGCTTGAAGTCTCAAAGCAGCTGAAGGCAGCTCGTTCGGAGGAAGGCTCGCTGATACGTGCCGTGCAGAGTCTTTCACCCAACGCTGTGCCTGTAAGAATTGTTGCTTTCAACAAGTCCGAAAGCGCCAACTGGGGTGTCCCATGGCATCAAGACAGAGTTATTGCTGTGTCCCAGAAGGCCGAGATTGCCGGATACAAAAATTGGACAAAAAAGTCAGGCGCTTGGCATTGCGAACCACCGCTCTCGATCTTGGATGAGATGCTATTTGTTCGTATTCATTTGGACGACAATGATCAATCCAATGGCGCGATGGAGATCGCTGTCGGAAGTCATTCAAATGGGTTTGTTCATTCGGCGAAAGCAGAACAAGTGGCAAACACGCACCCTATTGAGACATGCGTCGCTAAGCGCGGCGATGTGTTAATACTCAAGATGCTGACTTTGCACTCTGAGGTGCTCCCCGATCCTTGGACAGGATCTGGCGGTTTCTAAGCTACTCTCCGGGTCTCCTGGTCTGGTTGCGTGATCGTCGTGCCGATGCGGTAAACCACGCCCGGCGGCTGTCCGTCGAGGGCGGCGTGAGGCCGCC